>DATBMP010000296.1:0-7347 GCA_036554845.1 Pyrinomonadaceae bacterium | reverse complement strand
GATCTGATAGTTGTGTTGTGAAAGTCTCTAGCTGCGACGCGGTCGAGACAAGAACGAGTTGCGGTCTGAGAGCGATAATCCGTTCCATGCTCGGACGGAGAGTGTCGCCTACTTTCTCGATCTGTTTCGCCGGGGCCGGGTAGTCGCAATAAGTGGTGTTACCAACAAGGCGATCGCCTGCACCAATTGCGAAAACAATCTCAGTGAGATTAGGCGCGAGCGTTATGAAGCGATCGATTCGTGCTGGGACTGAAATCGTGCGGCCAGCTTCATCGGTGAATTGACGTGATGTTGGGCTTGGATTGGATGTGTGGTTGGTGGTAGTGCAAGACGCAATCAGGACCAATGCGATCAGAATGATGCCGGCCCATCGCATGGAGGTTCGTTGTTTAAGCAAAAGTCCCACCAATCTTCCATTTCTCGCGAAACAGGCGACTGGCGGGACCTTAAATGAACCCGTGCTGCCCGAACGCCTTTCCGCGAGCGTTCAAAAGCTGCAAAGTATCCTGGGCAGGTCTCCTGGCTTTGAAAACGAATTAACGTTCTCATTCACAGTGGCGCGACCGCGCGGGATTCACACCCGCTTCCCTATTCTCCCCGTTGCGTTGGGGCACCCAGACACTTCAAATTAAAAGAGCTAATAACTTGTTGATGAAAGACGCGCGGAAAGTACCACGCGCTTCGACCACTGTCAAACAAACGGACGAGAGCCTTGAAGTGCGGTTTAGACTCAACTTTGATTCTCCACGTTCGTCCAGTAAGATTCAGCGAATTCCAATCCATCAAATTTCTTAACACAAAGATGATCAAAACAGTTGAGTGGACAAACGAGGGAATACGAATGCTGGATCAGCGTCTGCTTCCGGCTGAAGAAAAATACTTGATGCTACGCTCTTACGAAGATGTAGCAGACGCAATCCAGAAGATGGTGGTGCGCGGTGCTCCGGCAATCGGAGTATCCGCCGCCATGGGTTTGGCGCTTGGCGCATCGCAGTCTGTGGGAATGTCAATCAGCGATCTGGAAGATGATTTCGATTACATGTGTCAGGTGATGGGTAAGACCCGGCCCACTGCGGTAAATCTCTTCTGGGCCATCGAGCGCATGCGTTCACGATTAGCGAATGAGAAAGCAAAAACCCGAGACGTCAAGGAAGTCAAGGCCGCGTTGGTCCAGGAAGCATTGCAGATCTTTCAGGAAGATATCGAAGCCAATCGTGCTATCGGCAAGTATGGAGCGGAATTAGTAAACGATGGCGCCACAGTGCTGACTCATTGTAACGCTGGCGCACTCGCGACTGCCGGAGACTATGGAACCGCTTTGGGAGTTATCAGGGGAGCTCGGGACGCAGGCAAACGTGTTGCAGTAATTGCTGATGAGACACGACCGTTTCTTCAGGGCTTGAGATTAACGGCTTGGGAACTTGCAAAGGACGACATTCCGGTAACGGTCATCACTGACAACATGGCCGGACATGTCATGAAGAGCGGCAAGATTGATCTCGTCGTTGTAGGTGCTGATCGCATTGCAGCCAACGGTGATACTGCAAACAAGATCGGGACCTACATGGTTGCCGTGTTGGCCCAACGTCATAACATCCCGTTCTATGTTGCAGCGCCCATCACCACTCTCGACCTGTCGCTGCCCAGCGGCGATTCGATTCCAATTGAGGAGCGCGACGGAAAAGAGATTACGCACATTCGAGGTAATCAACTTGGACCAGAAGGCCTGGTCGTTGAAAATCCGGCGTTTGACGTAACTCCACACGAACTTATCAGCGCAATTATCACTGACAAGGGAGTTGCGCGCTCGCCTTTTGAGAAGAGTTTGAGAGAGTTGGCGGGTGAAAGAATCCTTGAAACGAAGGCATGAAGTTAAGTGGCTTTGGCGAATCGACTCTGTTTCCACCACTCGATCGTACGCTGTAATCCTTCTCGAAGTCCTACCTTGGGTTGGTAATCCAAAAACTCTTTAGCGCGGGTAACATCAGCGAGACTGTGACGAACGTCTCCCTTGCGCACCTCTTTGTATTCAGGTTCAACGTCATTCTTGCCGGTCAGGTCCTTCAACTCCGCCAACAACTGGTTCAATGTAATTCGCTGCCCATTGGCTATGTTTATTACAGTGCCGATGCCCTTGCTTGTTTGGGCGGCCTGGAGGTTTGCGTGGACTACGTTATCGACGTAGCTAAAGTCGCGAGACTGTTCTCCGTCGCCATAAATCACCGGGCGTTGATTGGTTAACAGCGAGCTGATGAACTTTGAAACAACGCCCGAGTATTGAGAGCTGGGGTCTTGCCTTGGTCCAAACACATTGAAGTATCGGAGTGAAATGGATTCCAACCCATAGACTCGCGTGAAAACCTGACAATAATACTCGCCTACCAACTTTGCTACCGCATATGGTGAAAGCGGATCGGGAAGCATTTCTTCGCTCTTAGGGAGACGAGGTTGATCACCATATGCAGAACTCGATGCTGCATAGACGACTCTCCTTACCTTGTGCTGTCGTGCTGCATTCAAAAGATTGAAGACACCGTCCACACAGGCAATATGAGTCTGCCTGGGATCTTCAACCGAGCGCGGAACCGATGGGATCGCTGCCTCGTGAAAGACTAACTCAACATTATCCAATGCTCTTCGCACAGCTTCTTCATCTGCGAGACTTGCCTGAACAAATTCGACTGGCCCCCCAATGGCTTCAATATTCTCGCGATACCCAGTTGAGAGGTCATCGAGGATCCTGACCTTTGCGCCAGCCGAGATAAGACCTGCGGCAATATGTGATCCGATAAAACCGGCTCCACCAGTTACAAGCACAATTCCGCTAAGAGGCATAGATTTAAGAGAGTGGTTTCAAGTTGAGTTTAACGGGGGGTTACCTGCCAACGCCGACATATGCGAAGCCCAACTCGCGCATTGTCTCAGGCTCATAGATATTTCTTAAGTCGGCAATTCGAGGGTGCTTCATCAGATCACGAACGCGCGCCATGTCGAGTGCCCGAAATTGGTTCCATTCAGTAACAAAGACAAGGATATCCGCGTTAGTCACGGCGGCGTACTCATCCTCTGCGTATTTTACATCGGGCAGTACTTTGGCGGCTTCTGTCATGGCCACGGGATCATAGGCTTGAATATTCGCGCCAGACTCTTGCAAGGCCTGAATTATCTCTACGGCTGGGGCATCTCGCATGTCGTCCGTTTCAGGTTTAAATGCAAGACCTAACACGGCAACTGTCTTTCCTTCCAATCCTTCAACAAGCTTTTCAATTTTGGGCAGCATGGCCTTGCGCTGGCGCTGATTAACCTCAATCACTGCATCGACGATCAATGAATCACAGCCGAACTTTCGAGCAACTGACGCCAACGCCTGAGTATCTTTGGGAAAACACGAGCCGCCGAAACCTGGACCCGGGTGAAGGAATTTGCTTCCGATCCTTTTGTCCATTCCTATCGCGCGTGCTACGTCGTGAACATCGCAGCCGATGCTGTCGCACATGTTTGCGATCTCGTTAATGAATGAGACCTTCATGGCGAGAAAAGCATTCGCTGCATACTTGGTTAACTCTGCGGCTTCCAGCGATGTGATTACAAACGGCGCTTCGATCAGATAGAGGGGTCGATATAGATCCTTCATGATCGCTATGGCTTCATCATCGCGACTCCCAAGAACGACGCGGTCGGGACGCATGAAATCATTGATTGCCGCGCCCTCTCTAAGAAACTCCGGATTGGAAACAATACCGAAGTTCACTTTCGATTTTTGTTGTTCGCGAATGAGCCGTCGAATATGTTCGCCGGTGCCGATCGGTACCGTGGACTTGGTGACGATCACCTTATAGCCATTCATATGTTCCGCAACTGACAACGCCGCTGCCTCGACGTAGCTCATATTTGGAGTACCGTCAGGTTGAGGAGGGGTTCCAACAGCCAGAAATATGACGAGGGACTGTTCTACGGCCTGCTTGATATCGGTTGTGAATCTTAGACGGCCGGACTGGGTGTTTTTGGAAACCAGGTGTTCAAGGCCAGGTTCGTAGATAGGCATGATCCCGGAGGAGAGCCGTGAGATCTTTTCGGCGTCAACATCAACGCAGGTAACGTCGACACCGAATTCTGCGAAGCAAGCACCGGTAACTAAACCCACATAGCCGGTACCAATTACTGCAATCTGCATGGGGGATAAACCTTCAGGACTAGTCCGGCGGGATTCCTTCTATAATCAAAACCTTGCGGGCCGACTGCGACGAATGCCGCGTGACCCGCAAGGTTATACTGGGTGACTACCGCTATGAATCGCGGTTTTTGTTAAGTTCTGTGATGACTACTTCGTCGGGCTGACCACATTAACCGTGCCGCCGAAGTTCAGGTCGTTGTTGTGTGTAACTGCGAAAATCACACCGGCGATTGCTCCGCCGACTGCTAACAACAACACCGCCAACTCTCCACTGCTCAGGTCGTCATCATCCGTGCCAGCCTGTGGATTCGGCATCGCGGATGATGCAGTCTCGCCGGCCGCAACTTGCTTCACAGCGCCACCGGAACGAAGTTCGGCTTTGCCAGCAATAGTAGCGAGCGTGGTGACTCCGCGAACAACGCTCACGGCAAATGAGTGGGCCTCGCTGCCATCAGCGATTACCGCACCATCTTTCGTAGTGATGTTGACGTTGACGCCTGCAACAGTTGAGAACTGAGCATTGCCGGCATCCAGCGTACCCATGATGCTGTTTTCCGTGAATGTCAATCGCAGGCTTGAATTGGGTGCCAAGACAACGCGGCCCAGCTTGCTGATGCTCACGGTTGCGCTGCTCTTCTCAGCAGTGGCGATCACGCTATCGGAAAACAGTGTTCCGCCGGAAATGACTTTCTGGCCATTGACTGTCACTTCTCCGAGAACAGACAACTCACCAGAGGGAGCCTTTGCACCGGCCAAGGCGACCATTGAGTAAACACTCAGAACGGCAACTGCCAAAGAGGCCGCCATCCATTTGCGGCTCCAAGTTTTGCTGATCATTAACTTTCCTCCCGTATAGTGAAACAAGAAATTCTTGATTGCGTGCCACGACGGCCAGAAGACTTGGGAGACGGAGGTTTCAATATCACCAATCTCGCCTCACTGCCTCCTCAGATACCGACGATTCAAACAAGTTATTGCATCTGAAGAGCCTTAAATACCTCGCTTTTATTACACTAATAGAGCACCACTGTCAACAATCAATTACGAGCAACTTGCCACAAAATTGTGCTTTTTATGGCGTCCGAGACATGATTGCGAGTCGCAAGACAACCGATGCGATGACTGGACCAAATGCGTCGTTGGAAGCTTCTGAGGGGCTGGGCCAGTGTCACCCTGGGTCAACCTGGCGAGCAAATAAGAACTATGGCGGGGTGGCTCTTCGGTCCCGAGTTGCTGTGGCAGGTGTCGAACCTAGACTTTGCGGAGTTTCCCGAACTTCGCCCTTACCTGCGGCGTCCCGCTCCTTAAGTTCTGCTTGTTCGTAAGGATCCAGCCTGGCAAAGATGTAGAAAACCTCAGAAGAACGCTCAGTACCAAGAAATCTGAACGTCCCGCGGATGACATCTCCCACACGTAGCGTCTGGGGTAGCGGCGGTTTCTCGAAAAGTAGCCGAAATTCGTCACGGGCCACTGCCTCCAACTCAGGCAAATAATCGTTTCTGGTTTCCCGAGCGATACGGATTGCAACTTGTCGTAACGCTCGAATTCGATTGGAATTTCGCCGGTAATAAGTCGGACTGACCTCGTGACGGCTCACTCTGTCATCGACAACCTCCTGTTCAGTTCGGAGGTAGCCAAGGTAGGCTCGCACAACTGGGCCAAAGCCATCTTCATCACCCCGCTGGGGTTGAACAGAGCCCGTGGCAGACAGACAGATTGATAGGATGATCGCCGCTGCGATGGCGGAGTCCTTTGTGTATGACTTGCTCATCGGCGTTTCATGCGTTTCTCGAAAGCAATTTACGGAGCATTGCCATTCTAAAACTCTTCAATTAAGGGTTCGTTGCGCCGCAGTTTCGGCAATGTTACATTGATCTTCAATTTACGTGTAATTGCTCACCCTTCGTCGGCAGAGAAAAATTGTGACTAAGACAGTTGCACTCGGGGTTAGTGGAGGCATTGCCGCTTACAAGGCAGCAGAAGTCTTGCGGGGTCTTCAGAAGGCCGGATGCACGGTCCGAGTCGCGATGACAAAGCGAGCATGCGAGTTTGTCCAGCCTTTGACCTTCCGAGCTCTCTCCGGCAATCATGTCCTCGTTGATGACTACGCAACCGACAATCCCGATCCGATTGCTCACATCACCTTCTCTCAATCGGTTGATCTGTTTCTCGTCGCTCCCGCCACTGCAAACATCATAGCCAAGATGGCGAATGGAATTGCAGATGACTTTCTGACTTCGACCTACCTGGCTTCCACAGCGCCCGTACTAATCGCTCCGGCAATGAATACGAGGATGTGGCAACACCCGGCGACCCAGCGAAATGTTCAATTATTGAAAGAAGCGGGCGTTCACGTGCTCCTACCAGACGAGGGCGAGATGGCGTGTGGCACGATAGGGCCGGGACGTCTTTCCGAACCAGAAAAGATAGTGGAAGCAGCACTCGAAATTCTCAATGGTAAGGACAACCAAGCGCGGGACTTGGCCGGTGAGCACATTTTGATTACCGCGGGAGCGACACAAGAGGAGATTGATCCAGTGAGGTTCATCTCCAATCGCTCGTCCGGAAAGATGGGTTTCGCGCTAGCTAAGGCCGCGCATTCGCGGGGGGCTACAGTTACTCTCGTTTCTGGCGTCACAAGTATTGACCCACCGGGAGACGTAAGCGTCCAGCGAGTTCGAACGGCAGACGAAATGTACGAAGCCGTGATCGCAAACTTTCCGAGGGCCACGGTTTTTATCGGTGCAGCGGCCGTTGCTGACTACAAACCCAACAACCGTGAAGCGAACAAGATCAAGAAAACGGAGTCGGCACTCACACTCGAACTTGAACGCACTCGTGACATTCTCGGCACTGTAGCAAAGTCGAAGATGGACAATCAGCTGATTATTGGTTTCGCAGCAGAGACACAGAACATGGTTCAAAACGCTCGGTCGAAGATGGAAAGCAAAGGACTCGACGCAATCGTAGCCAACGATGTTTCTCGCTCTGATTCTGGATTTGACTCAGACGCGAACGAGATCCTGATCCTGGTGCACGCTCAACCAGGCGTTACAAAATACCCATTGATGTCGAAGATTGATGCGGCACACAAGATTCTGGACCAGGTGGTAACGCTGAGAGCGACACGACTCGGACGCGAGAACAAAACGGCAGCAGCCTCCATGCAAAGA
>DATBMP010000295.1:0-9588 GCA_036554845.1 Pyrinomonadaceae bacterium | reverse complement strand
TGATCGCAACTGACTTCAACATTCTCACCTCGAGCATTCTTCACATCGGTGACCGTGTCGATACTGACCAGGCCGCCGCCGAAGCAGCCGGTTGTGCCTGCTTAATCATTGGACGCGACTTTCAAGACTTTCGAGAACTCGCGATCCAAATGGGTTGGTGAAATCAGCCGGAGCAACCGATGGCCACTCCGTCCGTTACCGTATCAACAAGGCCAGAGAAACAACCTGAGTGGAATGCTAGCCACAGAGCTATTGCCCGTGCGATCAACCGCCTTCACAAAAAAGACGTTGTCGCCTTCCGCATTTCCATAGACGAAGTCGAGATTGACTCCGGCGGAAACTGGCAGCGGACTCAACAGGTCGTTCACATAGATTTCATACTCAATCGCGGATTGCGCGTCCGTCTCGTCGGTCGCTTCGGTCCAGCCAAGCCAGACTTCAGCACACCCATCGTTTCGGACCAGTCGTAAGTTTGTCGGTGCTGTCGGCGGCATCGTGTCAGTGCTTGCATCGGTCTGCACGACTACGGTGTTGCTGGTTGCTACATTTCCACCTGACCAATCACGGACACTGATGCTAAATGCATAAGCGGTCGCAGGTGTCAGATGACGCATGATTATGGACAGCTGTCCCACCGGAGCTGCTGCCCAGTTGATGTGCTCGGTCGTAACGCTGCCGTTTAGGTTGACGCCGTACGAACAGCAATGGTTCGAGACATTGTCGTTTGACTTGGTCCATACGAGTTGAACTTGAGATGGGCCAAGTACTGTTGCCTGAAGCGCAGGTGCTGCCGGCGGAGTTGTGTCAGCGAGTGTGCTGGTGCTCACCACATTGCTGTCAGGAGATCGATTACCTGACCGATCAATTGCATAGACCGAGAAGGTGTAGTTGCTGTTAGGCGGTAGAAACCTGGCCGTGTAGGTGTTTTGCGTCTGACCAAGCGTCGCCAGCGAGTTGTACGCAGAGTTATTCAGATTGTTGATGCGAATCCTGTAAGACAACGTTCCAGAGTTGTCTGTAGAGCCAATCCAAGCCAGCGAGATAGTTGTCTCAGATCGACCGGTGACGACGAGATTACGAGGTGTGGTTGGTGGTGTGCGGTCGCGAGAGGCCGCTGAAGTTATAGACCCAACGAAAAGCAGTTCAATCAAAAAAGCCAACACCACGGCTGCTCCCACGAGCCGCGGAAGAGGTCGAGTAATCATGATCTTTCTCCTTGGTGAAGAAGCGTTAGCCAAAAACCACGGGGGGCCATTGGCCTCTGTCGCGAGGTACAACGTGAGGCAAGCGATCTCATAACAAGAGACCAAACCTGGGCGACTGAAAAGGAGTGAAAACGATCTGAGAAAAGGGGACTGGATTTTAGCAGATTCAGTGAGCTTACTATTACGTTTCGGAGGTATCTTGGTTGAAATTCTGGTGCTTCACCGCTTAGTAAAATTACCTAGTTAGGAAGTCCGAGGGCTGAAGCCCAGATGTAATGGAGATGTCGGATCTTGACGCACCTGTTTTGGCTCCGCAGGAGCAGGATGGTTTTGACTCCGCAGGAGCAAGATGGTTTTGGCTCCGCAGGAGCAAGATAATTTTGCCTCCGCTGGAGCAAGATGGTTTTGGCTCCGCAGGAGCAAGATGTTTAGCTTGCAGCGCGATACCGCACGTGCGCTCCACGGAGCGCAATGTCGAAAAATGACGGGAACATTTCGCACGGAGTGGAGCGACGGTGTTGGGACCGGCTCGGCCGCACCCTTGCGGTAAGCCTACGGCTTACCGAACCTTCATATATTTTTGATCGAGGCTATTCTTCAAAGATGGAACAGATTAGGCATAGCCTGATATTTAGGTTGGAATAACGGTAAGCCGCAGGCTTACCGCAAAGGTGCGGCAGAGCCGTACCCAAAAGACTTTTTGTGAATTGCCGTCCCACATAAACACATGACATAATATGTATTATCAGACGCAGAGCATATAGGCGGTTTCTCCCTTATTTTCATGCTTATCTGCCCTGCGGGGTTGGTTAAGAAGTCGCTTAATTGCCTTTTGTGTACTGTGAGACTTCTCCCGTGTGGTATCGCCTGTTTAACTGCGCTTCTCAAAACTTCAAGATCCACCTCCTCACGCTATCGTGGACATTTCAGGAATGCCGTTGAAAGCCGAACGATGTGAAAAAGCTTCGCATCCCCCGGCGGCACCTATTTGCGCCTCGCGATACAATCCCACCATGAAGCGTTCAGGTGTCGCCGATCTTCCTCTTCATGGCGGTCGCATACCAGACTGGCTTGCCTCCCGTATGACGAAGTTGGGAACGGCTATCACTGAGGCTGTTGTTTATGACTACGGAGCCTCAGCCTTTCTTTCGCGCCTCAGCGACCCATTTTGGTTCCAGGCACTGGGCGCCGTCATGGGGATGGATTGGCACTCGTCAGGAGTTACTACCGCAGTAATGGGCGCGCTGAAACGAGGCCTCGCCCCGCGTTCAGATGAATTAGGTATTTACATCTGTGGTGGCCGAGGCCGGTTTTCAAAAAATACGCCTCAGGAACTTCTCTCCCTCGCCGAACAACGAGGCTTCGATGGGGACAGTCTCGTGCGCACCAGCCGTCTGACCGCTCGCATAGACAACAATGCTATCGCTGACGGTTTTCAGATCTACCTGCACAATTTTGTGGTGACGAACAAAAGCGAGTGGGCAGTGGTTCAGCAAGGCCTAAACGACAAGAGTGGAACGGCCCGGCGATATCATTGGCACTCTGCAGCAGTGAAGGATTTTGTAGAAGAACCTCACACGGCCATCGTGGGCCAGAACCAGGGCGTCATCATGAATCTTGTCGATTCCAAAGCGAAGGTGGCGCAGAGTTCCCTGCTTGAAATTGCTCATCAACCGCCTGAGAAGACCCTGGTTGCCGCGCGACATCTGCGGATGCCGGCGCATCATGACGTGCGTGAGTCAAACATTGATCTCAAACGCTTGGGTGCAGTACTCGCGGTTGCCTACGAACGTGACCTCCGTGACTTTTCCGAATTGCTGCTACTCGAAAATCTTGGACCACGAACTCTTCAGTCGCTTGCACTCATCGCAGAAGTGGTCCATGGCGCACCCAGCCGCTTTTCTGATCCTGCGAGATTCTCTTTCGCACACGGCGGTAAAGACGGGCATCCGTTTCCAGTACCTCTTCAGACCTACGATGAGTCGCTCAATTTCTTGCGAACTTCATTAGACGCGGCCAAAGTTGGTGACAAAGATAAGATTGAAGGCTTTCGCCGTCTTGAACAGTTCGTGCGTAGAGTCGAAGATCGACTTTCACCTGAGGCCGATTTCAACGCAGCTTTGTCTCACGAAAGAACTATCTCCAAATCGCTTTCTGGATGTACGGTTTTTGATGATTGGCCGACAATCCGCAAGCCACATACTCGCGCGGTCAAATACAGAAACCCCAGGCAGCGGTCGCTCTTTTAATCAACCTCAACCCAAGTCCAGCTGCCTGTGAAACACAGGTTGACCGTACCATTCGGTGACTGGCTGGAGATAAATGAAAAATCGTTGGCGACGAAACTGACGTGGTGGGAACGATGAAGCACGGGTAAAATTCACTTTCGGCCCATCATCACTGCTGTTTTTTTATTGCAACGGTCTTGCGTTGAAAGTGCTTCCCTCGCCCGTACTGAAAAGCTTAATGATTTGCGGTTGCGTGCGATCAGTATCGCATTTCACTGAAAAGTAACTCGTTGATATTTATCGGCATCTTAGCTACGATCACCGTCCCCCATTAAACTCACCCGACAAAAGTAACTTCCGGAGTGCTGTAGTCTGCATTCCGCGCAAACTGATTGAAGGAGCTAAACAATGAGCATTAGTGGAATCAAGGGGTGTCGGGCACTGGCCCTGGTTTTCGGCCTGGCGTTAATGCTGGGCGGAGCGCCGCTGGTTATTGGACAGGTGTCCAACACCCAAACGACCAGGGAAAGATACACAACACCCATTCCGAGTGGTGCAAAGATGAAGTTTAAAGGGGTCGTCATTAATCGCGACTCTGACACCTTCACCATTCGCGACCGAAACCGTACCGACTACCAGGTTCTCTTGACTGACAGAACGAGCATCAAGACGCATGGAGGTTTCTTTCGTAGAGGCAAGACCTATCCGGTCACCGACATTCTGCGCGGGCTCATTGTCGAAGTTGAGGGGCGTGGTGACTCTCAAGGTCAGTTAGTTGCCGAAAAAGTCAGATTCAACGAATCGGATATGCGCGCGGCAATCACAAGTGATACACGCGTGGCCCCGGTCGAGGAGAACCAACAACGGATTGCGGGACAGATTGACGAGCTGCACGCGATTGCTGCGGAAGCACGCGCTGAAGTAGGTGCTGCTCATGAGCGGATCAGTGCACTGGACGACTTTGATGTGCAGGAAACCGTGGCCGTGAATTTTAGGGTCAACAGCGCCGTACTTTCACCCGAAGCGAAGCGACAACTCGATGATCTGGCATCTCGAGCGCTTACTGCCAAGGGTTACATGATCGAGATCTCGGGACATACTGATTCCACTGGCAGCGAAGCCAAGAACTTCAGGCTGAGCAGACAACGTGCTGATTCAGTGGTCCAATATCTTGCAGTCACCCACAAGATTCCGTTGCGTCGTTTTATCACGCCAATGGGATATGGAAAGACTGAGGCGGTGGCAGACAATTCAACTCGCGCAGGTCGCGCTCAGAACCGGCGTGTTGAAGTCAAAATGCTGCTTAATCGTGGCATGGCCCAACCGCAACGCACCTCTGCGGTAAATCCGTAGCGAAACTCGCACATGTGATGAGACTCTTGGAGTGTCGTGGAGATTCACCCCGGCACTCCAGGTAGGTTAATCTATCTCCCTGTTCCAGAAAGACTTCGCTTCAGCACCTGGACCAGGTCAATTACCTTCCCCTCTTCCGGCTCTGCATCCTTCACTTCTACGACATTACTCTTGCTGGCCTGTTTCTTCTTTACCAGTTTCAGCAACCTGGCCGTCTCTTCGTCTTTGTCAGGGGAGAACTGTCTCTTCGCTCTCTTTTTGATCAGCGTTTCGAATTTCTTAACCGTAGCTGGTTTAACCTTCTTCCTCTCAGGTAACCCAATCGATTTAGCCGAACGCACTTCATCGGGAAAACGCATTGTTTCTGCACGTAGAATTCCATTGTCTGAGAATATGGCTACCGGGTGCTCTTTGCCTCGCATTACAAACGTTGCGATTCCAGCGTCTCCTCTTTGTTCCATTGCCTCTGCGAGAAGTTTGTATGCCTTTTCGGAATTGGCTGCCGGCGTTAAGAAATATCCGCGTTCGAAATAGAGCGGCGGAATGGATTCTGCTTTGACGAAACGCTGCAGATCGATATCGCGGGTTTTGTCCGGCGCCAATCGTTCAAGCTCTTCATCTGTGATAGTCACAAACTTCCCCTTGTCGATCTCATAACCACGGACCATCTCTTCTGCGTCGAGGTCCTTTCCGCTCTTTTCGGAATAGTATTTCCGAGACAGGGGTTCCCCTTCCGGTCCCAGCATTCTCAGTGACTTCCTTGTAGTTTGATTTGCTGGAAACAAGTTGACCGGCACACTAACGAGTCCGAACGTGATCGTCCCAGACCAAAACGGTCGCACGCCTGATGCCTGCTCGTCAGGGCTTCGTCTTGTAGCTCTCTTAGGCAGCGCGTTTCCCCTTTCTCAGCGCTTCAATACTTTTCTGTAAGACACTGTCCAGCGCTGTTGTCTTCCGCTTACTCTTCACTGCCTTGAGTTTGGGCGCCCTTCCCTTTGCTTTCTTTGCGATGAATTCCATCACTCGTTCGCGATACTCGTCCTTATAGTCCTTCGGGTTGAATTCGCCCTCGAGCAAACTAACGAGATGCTTTGCCATCTCGATCTCTTTCTTCGTGGGTGGGCGACCTGCCGGTTCCGGTAATTCATCCGCAGAAACAACTTCATCTGCATTTCGCAGTGTTGACAGGACTAAGTATCCATCGAGAGCGCTCAACGCTCCGGTGTAGGCCTTATTGCGCATCACCCAGTGTGCGATGCCCTCGCGTTGTTCTTTCTGAAGTGCCTCGGCCAGGGCGAAGTAGTTCTCAGCATCACTGTCCGGTGCAAGGTAATAAGGACGTTCGTAGTACTGCTGCGGGATCTCTTCCACGGGAACGAATTCGCTGATCTCAATTTCGCGAGAAGGCTCTGGTACCAGAGTCTCAAGGTCCTTTTCACTTAGCACGACAAAACGTCCCGGTTCGATCTCGTAGCCTTTACGTATCTCTTCGTTGGGAACTTCGTCGCCCGTGTCAGGGCTGATCATGTGCTGCTTAACACGCTTCTTGCTGTTGTCCAGAATGTGAAAGCGAACGTTCTTGTCCTCGACGGCTGAATACAGCTTTACCGGCAGTTTGGTTTTACCGAGCTTCAGTTCACCTTTCCAGATTGCACGTGCCGCCATCGCTAGACCTCATTCTTCACTGGTGTCCCCACAGTCGAAACACGGTGTACAGACCACGGACACCGACTCTCGAACCTTGACGCAGTCTTCACACACAGGACCATCACAATCCGCACAGCGGTATTCCGTCTCATATAAATACAGATGATGGCAGATCGAACAGATCTCCGAACCGGGCTCAAGCCACCAGGGCTGCTCAAATCGGGGTTTTGCCATTGCGTTACTTACACCTAGCAGTTTTGGTTCCACTCACCACACTTGGACCAGGCATTTTAATGGCAAGAAGCGGAGTGTTTTAAGCAGGGTTTACCTGTTACTTTAATCACTATTTTCGTCTGGGAGGTAACAGATTGAAAGCCACAACTAAGTCTTCGAAGACCCTCCAGGAGCGAGTTAAAGCCGCGAACTGGAAATCTATCTCCCACCAATTGGACGATGAAGGCAGTGCCCAAATTGAAAAGCTTCTGTACCCAGAAGAATGCGAAACAGTCATCCGACTTTACAAGAACGATCAGAATTTCCGCACCCGCGTTGTGATGGCCCAGCACAATTTTGGGCAGGGGGAATACAAGTACTTCACCTATCCGTTACCGCCCCTCGTAGCGGAGTTGCGAGAGCACGTTTACCCATATCTGGTTCCGATTGCTAATCGATGGAATCAGCAATCTCGGGAACAGCAGGAACCGTTTCCCGTACTTCATCGTGACTTTTTAAAGCGGTGTCATTCGTCAGGACAAATTAAGCCAACGCCATTAATCCTTTGTTACGAAACCGGTGATTACAACTGTTTGCATCAGGATCTCTACGGTGCGAACGTCTTTCCCCTTCAACTCGCGATTCTCTTGTCAGTGCCGGGAAGGGATTTTACAGGCGGGGAGTTCGTGATGACTGAACAACGACCCCGAATGCAATCGCGCGCGAATGTTGTATCCCTCAACCAGGGAGATGCGGTTCTGTTTTCAGTCAACAATCGGCCCGTCGAGGGCAAACGTGGTGTGTATACTGTGAAGCTGAAGCATGGCGTCAGTCGCATACGATCAGGACATCGGTTCACGCTTGGTATAATCTTCCACGACGCGCAATGACGCCGACACCTGGATACCGAACTACCCAGGCTAAATAGAATCGTCCTGGGTTCCCACTACATTCTTGAGAGACTCAACATGCTACAGACCTTTGACTGCCCGAAGTGCGGCGGCCCCGTATCTTACGAAACCGATGCCCCCTTTAATCCAAAAGAGATTGTTCGTTGTACCTACTGCAATAGTTCCCTCTACCTGCCCGACCGTCTTCACAATCAACCAGCCCGGATCGTTCCGATTACAATCAATGCAAGTAATCTGAAGATCGGCAAATGGTTATGGCTGATTCTTGGAGTTCCCTTCCTCGTGGTGATCGTTGTGGTCCTGGCAATGGCTGCGGGAATCATTGCACCGATTCTTTATTCAGTTGATCGCGCGACAAAACGGGAGTCGAATCGTCCCACTCTGCCGATCGTCGGAGGGGGCAAGGCAGAAGACAGTTTCGCGCGGGTGGCGTTGAGATTCGGCAGCGAAGGAATCGGGCCAGGAATGTTCAATGATGCCCGCAGTATCGCAGTAGACGGTGAGGGCAGAATTTATGTGGGCGAATATACGGGCGGTCGAATTCAGGTCTTTGATTCCGCTGGAAAGTTTCTAATGCAGTGGAGCATTGGCGATCGCAAGACCCTGCTGCGCGGAATGGCAGCCGATCGCCGCGGGACGGTGTACGTGGTCCATGGTGGAAACATCTACCGCTACGAAGGACCAAGCGGAAATCTACTGGGCAAACTGGAGTACGAACAATATTCAGGTTTTGACGATGTCACCTCCGCTGCGGACGGCGGACTGGTCGCGGCTTCGTATCGCAACCGCGATGACATTGTCAGATTCAACTCCAGTGGCCAGGCGATAAAAACTATCCAGGCGGCAATCAGCTCGGCCAGTGGTGATTCAGAACTCAACACGCGGGTGGCCGTTGACGGTGCCGGAAATATCTACGCCCTCGGAACCTTCAACGATGCGGTCTTCAAATTCACACCCGATGGGAAATTTGAAAATCGGTTTGGCGGTGAAGGAAACGAACCTGGTCAATTTCGTGCCGCCAGCGCGATCGCGGTCGATGGTAAAGGTCGGATCTTCGTCAGCGATATCAAAGGGATTCAGGTGTTTGATGCCAGCGGTCGCTTCATACGGCTCTTTCAAGTCGGTGGGCCAGCCTCGGGAATGGTCTTCAATGACAACAATGAGTTGTTTGTGGTTGCTCGCAAAGAAGTACTTAAGTTCGTCCTTGCAGACTAACTGAGCTTTCTTGGCACGCGCGCTTGGATCAAGACTCGTCCCTTAAACATGGAAGAATCCCATGAACTCCCAGTACATGTGACATCAATGATGCAGCAGCAGTTTGACGTAGCGGTTGTCGGGGCTGGCGTGTTCGGCGCCTGGTCCGCTTACAAGTTGAGACTCGCGGGTGCCAAAGTAGTTCTGTTGGATGCTTATGGAGCGGGAAACAGTCGCGCCAGTTCAGGTGGAGAGACGCGCATCATTCGAATGGGTTATGGGCCGGACGCGATGTACTCGCGCATGGCCCAGCGCTCGCTTCCATCGTGGAAAGCACTCGGAGATGAGATCTTTCAGCCGACGGGCGTGCTCTGGCTGGCTCGAGAAAACGACGCGTATTGCGAAGCCGTTATTAAGAACCTGACTGAAGCAGCCGTGAAGTTTGAGCGACTCGCCGAGTCGGAGCTGCGACATAGATATCCTCAGTTAAAAACACCGGATCGGTCATGGGGAATTCTTGAGCCTGATAGTGGAGTTCTGATGGCCCGTCAGGGTGTGAAAGCAGTGGTTTCAAAAGCGCAATCCGTTGGTGCTCATTATCGCCGCGAAGCAGCGCTCCCACCTGAAACAACCAAAGGAAAACTTGCGAAGTTGAGGACTACAAACGGAGACGAGATCTACGCGCGAGATTTTGTTTTTGCTTGTGGGCCATGGCTGCCCCAAACTTTTCCCTCGTTATTGGGTCAGTTGATCTACGTGACGAGGCAGGAGGTTTTTTTCCTGGGCGTCCCGGCCGGTGATGATAGTTATGAAAAGGAGAATTTGCCGGCCTGGATC
>DATBMP010000052.1:0-3117 GCA_036554845.1 Pyrinomonadaceae bacterium | reverse complement strand
TGCCAATTGCCTGAGTGAAATACTCGGTTGCTTTCTGATGATCGTTCGGGGTGAATTTGTCCCAGAAGTAGCGGCCTTTTAAATAGAGCTCATACGCTTCGGAACTGTCGGTATCGTGTTTACCAAGGCGGTCTCTTTCCTTGCCGCCCAGCTTCACGGCCAGCGCATCTGCAACTTTGCCGGAAATTGCATCTTGTACCGCAAAAATATTTGAGAAATCTTCGTCGAACTGCTCAGTCCAAAGAGTTTGTCCCGGCTCGACGCGGACGAGTCGCACACCGACTCTGATCCGGTCGCCGGATTTTTGAATACTGCCATCCAACACCGCGTCTACCATTAGTGATCGTCCCGCGGTTTTCACTTCATCTTCGAGCTTGGTGTATTGGCGCACGGCGCTGGTGGGACGCACATCGAGTTGCTCGATGCGACTGAGCCTGGTGATCAGAGTATCGGCCATGCCCATCTCAAACGATTCGTCTCGCTCGCTGGCTACCAATGGCTTAAAGGGGAGTACAGCGATTGATCTGATTGGAGCTGAAGAAGCACTGTTGTTTTGTGTCCTCACTCCTTCGGAAGGATTTATCAAGTTGCCAGTGAAGCGATATCCGTGTCCCGGTATGGTGACAATGTAGTGCGGATTCCCTTTTCGCTCACCGAGCGCTTTCCTAATAGCCGAGACCTGAACTGTCAGGTTCGATTCTTCCACAATCTGATCGGGCCAGACGCGACTGAACAAATCATCCTTTCCTACCAAGCTCCCGCCGCTCTCAAGCAGCACAACCAGCATGTCAAAAGCCTTTGACGGGAGCGCCACCGGAGTGCCATCGCGCAGCAGTTCCCGATTCCGCACGTCGACGCGGAAGTTATCGAACCCGTAGATCCGTTGCTTTTGTTCTGACATCCACAATTAAGAAGATTCGGAAAAATCTCGGCGCAGGTTAAGGACTTTCGGAACAGCTCACGCGCATGCTGTGCGGCGTCGAGGGATTCGACCATGGCCCACGTTCACAAAAATGCGCCCTTGATTCTAGCAGAGGCTGATAACCCCAGCGAACGTTTACCTGTTACTCAACAGCGGAAAGACTAAGTGGAGAAAAGCTGATGACAATCAAGAAAACACTCGCGACCCTCGTAATGGCAGCGATGCTCGCAACTCTCATTGCCTTCACAAGCACACGGTCGAACGCCAGCGGAGGAGGCTCGACGGCATCATCGTTGGAAGGCTCATGGGAGATCACAGTGATGCCAGATGGAGGATCCCCGATTATCGACCTGGCTACCTTCACCGACGGCGGGGGCATTATCAACACTGATCCAGATCCCAATTTGAGCACCGGACATGGGACCTGGTCTAAGACCGAAGGCCACAAGTTCGTCGTTACGTTTGTGCACTTCTTGACCAATCAAGGAACTTCTCTGGGCACAGTGAAAGTCCGGGCGGAAATACGACTCGATCGGCAAACGGACACATTCAGCGGTCCGTTTCATACCGAAGTGCTTATTGGCGGTAACTTGGTCCAGTCGTTTTGCGGGACGGTAGAGGGAAGGCGCATTGGTGTCCAGGCGCCGGAGTGTCCGTAACCGGCAATCGACCAACATGTTACTCATTGATGGAGACACACAAATGAAAACGAAACGCGCACTGTTAACCGCTCTCGCACTTCTCACGCTCGCAACTTTCATATCTCTGGGCGTATCTCGCGGAACACGCAAAGTCCATGCTCAGGACGAGACATCACCTCAGATAGGCGAACGCCATTTTTTCGGCATGGTCGGCGTCACCCAGGGACAAACTTTGCGCGTCAATGTCTCAAACATCGTCGCAATAAATGACTCACTCTTTCCTCCAGGCCCAACGCGCGTCGCTATTAGCGTTATCAATAGCCAGGGCGACCCAGTTCGCTACCGTGACGGAAGCCCTGCTCGTCGAGTGTTGATGCTCGAGCGTGGCGACTCCGCTTTCCTTGATTTGAACGCCGACGACATTCAATACCCGCCAGGCCCTACGAGACTTCAGATGCGCGCACTCGTCGCCGTCACTCCACCTCCCAATCACGACGGCAACGTGCCCCCGCCCATCGGTGATCGCACCGTGACATCGGTCGAAGTCTTCAATAACGCCAACAGCCGCACGGTTGTCTTCATGAGTAATCCCGGAGTTATTCGTGGTTTCAATCCTCAACCCGATCCGCCGCGACCAGAAGGCCAGTGAACCCTTGGCCAGATTGGCACCGGCAAATGTTAACGAAGAAGTTTACTCAACGACTCAGATCCCCAACATCACCAACCAGGAGAAAGTCATGCGATCAAATACCCTGCTGAAAATCGCCATCATGCTTGCGATCGTCGTCGCAGCGTCAACTTCCACACGAGCCGATGTTTCGGCTTGTTCTAACATGGCGGGCATCGCCATGGAGCGCGTCACCTACCAACATTTCTTCACCAGCTCAACAGATCCGCGTGCCGAAGCGGGCGATTCTCAACATGAAGTGAAGCTGCGCGGTTGGCTGTATTACGACGCCACTAATTTCGTTGAGAACGCTCCCGTACTCATCTATAACCACGGGCACAACCAGGACAGGATTGAGCCGTGCGCGATCGCGAAATACTTCGTGAACCTCGGCTACGTCGTGTTCGCGCCGCTGAGGCGCGGCCATAGTGGCGTCACAGGATCGCAAATCAAATCTACTGGTATTCACACCGACACATACGTGAACAAGTGTATGCGCTCGCAGGAGTCTGCGATCGCGCAAGGCGGTGGATTTCAGCACCTATTCTGTGGCTCCGTCTTCTGCCGGCAGGATGTTGCCTGTTCGCATCCTCAACGCGCCAATGCGATCGAGCTTTTCTACATTCGCAATCAAGTCGAGGATGTTGATGCGCAGATTGAATACATTAAGAGCCGCGCTGCCATCAACCGTACGGATGGAAAGCTTGCTGATCCGAAGCGCATTGCCATTCTCGGACACTCCTATGGCGGCAGCCTGATAATCTTCGCCAACGAGAACAGGTTGGGACAGAGCGTGGCCATCGACATCTCTGGTGCCGAATTGTCATGGGAACAAGCTGACACGCCGTTCTGGGAACTGGATCTGAAAGACGCAATGCAGAACCAAA
>DATBMP010000012.1:0-11106 GCA_036554845.1 Pyrinomonadaceae bacterium | reverse complement strand
AGGTCGAATTTGTTCTTCCTGATGTGAACCACTCGTTCTTAAGAGGGCACCGCATCATGATCCAGATTCAGAGTTCGTGGTTTCCGCTGGTAGATCGCAATCCTCAGAAGTTTGTGAACATCAACAAAGCGATTGAAGAAGACTTCCAGAAAGCGATGCAACGCGTTTATCGTTCCGGTCAGAACTCTTCTCGCATCACCGTTTCAGTTCTTAAGTAAGACCCCTGATAGCTGTGGCAATCAGCAACAGCAGACCGGCAAAGAGAAACATCACGACCATTATGATGGTGTTTCGCCTGCCATAGATAATCTGCCAGATACCACCCGCAACCGCTGCCAGACCAAACGAAATCACCAATCCAAAAACTAGAACGATGAATAAGACTGCTTCTGGTCCACCCGTAAACCGTGGACCATTACCGGCATTGTCTGATCCCGCCATGATGCCGCTGATGACGATGCCGAGACCTCCCATAAAGACCACGAGAAAGCCGCCCAGAAACACGAGCACCCAACCACGCGTGCGTAAGTTCTTCTTCGATTCGAGGCGCTTACCGTGAGTGGGACACATCACGATTCGCTCATCGGTGCTGATGTAATCGCATTTAGGACAACTGAGTTCTTTAGTCATGCAGTCGTGTTCCTCCCTGGTCCTTCCGATACCGCCGCATATTAACGATCCAATGTTTCTGCAACTTTCTGTAATCGAGGGCCGCCTGGAGTCGCAAGTGAGGGTGACTCGCGAACGCCGAGGACTCAGCACAACGCGAAATGCTTTATGTAGCTCACACTACCCTAGCCATTGCAGGACTTCTTCGTCGCCTGTCACGCGCGTCCCGCCAACGATGTGGATAAAATATTCTTCAAGTGACACTGGTCCCGATTGCGCGCCGTCCCCTTCTACCCGAATTCCCTTTCGCAACTCGTTCAACGAACCTGAAGCCAGGAGTTTTCCTTGCGAGATGATCGCAATGTCGCTGCAGAGTCGTTCGACAATCTCTAACACGTGTGAAGTAAGAAAAACCGTCAGACCACGATTGGTGAGACGCGAAAGTAGGTCTTTCAGAGTTCGCGACGCTATCGCATCCACGCCTTCAAATGGTTCGTCAAGGAAAAGAATCTCTGGGCGATGAATCAAGGCGCACGCAAGCGACAGCTTCTTCTTCATGCCGTGTGAGTACTCGACGATCAACTTCTTCGGTTCGTTCTGCAGGTCCATCAACTCGAGTAACTCGGGTGCCCGTTCGGCGATCTCGTTTTTCTCGAGACCGTACATACGCCCCGTGAAGGACAACATCTCAGCGCCGGTTAGTCGTTCAAACAGATTCAGATCCTCAGGAACGACGCCGATTCTCCGTCGCGTCTCTAACGGTTCCACTTCGATATCGCGACCCAGAATGCGGATCTTTCCACTGGTTGGCGCGAGTAGACCGGTCAACATTTTAATCGTCGTTGATTTTCCTGCGCCGTTTGGACCGAGGAAACCGAAGAAGCTGCCGCGAGCTACATGCAGGTTGACATGGTCGACGGCTACAAAGTCGCCAAAGTTTCGTACCAGTTCCGAAGTTTCGACAGCTAGGGTGGGTGTCGGCGAAGGAGTTGGTTCAGACATTCCTCGCTTTTGTACGCGTTGGAGAATGAAGCGTCAAGCGGGGTGAGGGTCGGCTGTTAGTGGCTCGCGTTCTGAGTTCACTCTTTAGGTTCGGGGCGGTGGATGACCCGAACCGCACATATGGCGAACATCGCAAGCTAAAGCTTGAACTCCGAACGCGACCACACACCACTGACCATTGACAACCAGTCAGCTCAAGCTTTCAACAACGGACCCGCATCGTCAGCGCGAACATAGCCGGGAAGATTGCGATGAGTACTCATCATGAACGCGTCCGAACTGGGTCGAAGGGCGTTTCCGTGCGTAGCAGCAAGCGGTACCAATCGCGAAAATGGAGACCAGCCGTAGTAGAAGCCGTCGCGAAAACTGACCAGTACGTCAGCCGTATGACGCACGCGGTGAGTGTGTAATGAACTGTAGAGGTTGGCGAGCGTGTCAGGATAGGTGTGATTTGCAGTTCTTTCTAACCAGATGTCGTCCGGCCCAAACCCCTGCGGATCCAGTTTCCCTTCAGCTCTTAATTCGTTCTGAATTGCCAGGAGGTCGAGCGGATCACCCACGCTGCATTCGTATCGGAAAAAGTCCTGACCATCTCGATTCTGATGTTCTATCCGCGCTGAACCTTTGGGACTTTGGATCGAAACGGAATCCCCAGCATCGCTGTAGACCGCAAAGTCCACGCCTTCCAGTTCCGTCAACGCTTCACTAACTACGGGACGTGCAGCTTGATCTCCGCAATAGACAGCCGCATAGCCACACAACCCAAACGCCGGCGTTGCTAAACTTTGGGCGGACCCGTTTAGGCGACTACTAAACTTGAAACCTCGCTTCTCAAGGTGTGTTCTCAAACTCACGCGCTCGTTACGATAAAGATTCATGCCGTGATCCGAGAAGAGGACGATCTCAGTGTCTTGCCCACAATGGAGTTGTAGTTCTTTCAAGATCTTGTCTAACGACTCGAGCGCCACCTGAAGATGCGCTGGCCCACGAATGTGCATCAACCCGTCGGTGCCTTTAAGAAAAGCAAAATAGTCTCGATCACGCGGGGCCGCACGAAACCGATCGCGAAACCTACGCATGTCGGCGCGCCAAACCTTCTCAGGTGCAACGTAGACCAGAAACTCGAACGCCAGTGGCTCCTGATAATCGAGTGCCTTCATGTACGAAGCAGGTAGTTTGTCAGGCGTTCGACGACCAACATACTTGCTGACCCCGCCACACAATTCACGCTTGTTCCGATCGAAGTAAAGACTCTCGTAACCCGCCGGGGGAGTACCTCCCATCATGGTCGCGAGGGCGATGTTGGTCATGGTGGGAAACGGAGAAAGTAGGCGTGCAGGTGGACCAAACGAATCAAACAACCCACGCGATTTAGCCGCGAGGACGACGGCATGCGGCACACCGTCAAGACAAAGCAGAAGGCGCCGTGGACGTTCGCGGTTAGGCTGGGTTGAGACGTTCATGTTTGATCGGTGATAGGACCTGGATGGACCGTTAGACCTATCTTTCATTTGTTTCCGGGTTCTTTATCGTCCTTACTTTTCATCGACGCTGGTCTGGTTCATTGCCTGTCGCACCTCTATCTTGTACGGCTCGCGCAGCCCTTTCTTAGCGCCGTCATGCGCGTCGAAAATATCTGGTCGAGTAAGAACGGTGCGATAGTACGACATTGCATCGTTTCGCTTTCCTGCCAGATCCAACGCCCGGGCAGCATACAAGTGAGAGATCGTCACGAGCGATGCTTCGGCACCATCTACCTTAGTTGCAGCAATGAATTCATTAGCCGCACGTTCTCCCTGCCCCGCATTGAACAACACTTCACCATACTTAAAGTGCACCAGGTCGAGCGCCTTCGAGACTGTATCTCGCACCGAGCGATCGCGAAGTAGATCATCAAACGTCTTGAATGCTTCCTGTTCGGCCTTCTGAGCTTCAACCATGTGACCCAACTTTCGCTGTTCGCCAGCCAGCAGCACCAGCGCATCAGCAGTCTCGAGACGCAGCAGATAGTTACGCGGATGCTTCGCACTCAACTCACGCGCAAGCGTCAGCGCGTCGTTGTATCTTCGTTCCCTCTTGTAAAGAAGTATCAGCAGTGACTTGGCATCATCGCGCGACCATCGTCCTTCCTTCGCCACTCGTTCAAGCCCTGCGATGCCTCGCTTCTTTGAACCACGATGGCCCGCGATACCCGCTAGTAACTTTTGTAGCGGCGGCAATGAACCTACAACATAGTCATAAAGTCCGATCGTCAATTGCGCATCGACATAGTTGGGGTCGAGCTTCAGAACATCCCGATAACGATCCACTGCTTCGCTACCGTCTCGGATTGCTGCAAAGTGACGCCGTTCGACTGCTTCCTCGAAGGAAGCCTTTACCCCGGCTGTCGCGCCCAGAAACTCCAACGCTTCGATGTCCTTCGGATGAATTTTGAGCCGGGCATCAGCACGTCGTTTCGCTTCTCGTGTCAGGTTTCTGAACTCAGTCACGACCTTAGGATCTGCCTTGTCGTCTCCCTTCTTATAGAACGAATCGGAGCTGTACAAAGAAGTTTGGAGCCGTCGTGATTCATAAAGAGTCTTCACCCAAAGCCGGCTCGCCAGCAACATCGGTCCAGCCGGGTGTTCGGGAAGCAGCTTGTCGATCTCAGTAAACTCTCTTCGTGCCTTCTCGTAATCGAGGTTGTAGAGCGCCTCTAAGCCACTGCGACGCAGCTCTTCATAACGAGTTCGGTCAGCTTCACTCATCCAATCGGTCGTCATCGTCTGTCCGAACGATCCGCTCGCAGCGATCGTTAACAACGCGACGGCGGCAAACAACTTGTACATAAGAATCCAGGGACCTTTCTTTCTGTTTTATTGACTGCTCGAGTCTTTCCAATGGTTGCTCAATCGGATGAACTTTCTTCCGTCAAAAATCAGGAGAAAGCTTCAAGGTACTTAACACCTGCTCCGGTGTTGAAGAGGACGACCTTTTCATTCCGATTCACCACGCCATTGTCTATCAGTTTTCTCAACGCTGGAAGACATGCAGCGCCTTCGGGGGCGCAAAAGATTCCTTCTGCAGCGCCAACCTCTTTCACTGCTGCTATCAGTTCCGCGTCGGTCACTGCGATGGCGGTGCCGCCTGAGTCTCGCAATGCATCAAGAATCAAAAAATCTCCAATCGCGCGAGGCACGCGCAGTCCGGATGCAACAGTCGCAGCATTAGGAAACTCAGTGGCAAATCGTTCTCCATCTTCGAATGCCCGTACGATTGGCGCGCAACCTGTAGACTGAACCGTCACCATTCGTGGTCGCTTTGAATCGATCCAACCCATCTGTTCCATCTCGTCAAAGGCCTTCCACATTCCGATCAAGCCCGTACCACCGCCTGTCGGATAGATGATTACATTAGGTAGTTGCCAGTCGAACTGTTCAGCGAGTTCGTACCCGAGAGTCTTTTTCCCCTCAACTCGATACGGTTCCTTAAGAGTCGAAACGTCAAACCAACCTTCTGTCTCTTTTCGCCGCGCAACCTCGGCGCCACAATCGGTAATGAGTCCATCCATTAAGGTAACGTTCGCGCCTGTCTGTTCACACTCAACTATGTTGGCTCTGGGTGTGTCTCGCGGCATGAAGATGAAGGACTCAAGTCCGGCACGAGATGCGTATGCTGCGAGTGCGCCTGCTGCATTTCCTGCGGAGGGTACGGCCAACTTCGTCGCTGACAATTCCTTTGCCATTGAGACAGCGGCCGTCATACCACGCGCCTTGAAACTC
This sequence comes from Pyrinomonadaceae bacterium, assembly GCA_036554845.1. Lineage (GTDB taxonomy): Bacteria > Acidobacteriota > Blastocatellia > Pyrinomonadales > Pyrinomonadaceae > PSRF01. Next base: position 5,734 of record DATBMP010000012.1, on the reverse strand, counting down.
TGCGTCGGATTCTGAGCTTCGTCCTTGATGTAAAGCTCTGCACAACCGAGTTTATCTCCCAAACGCCGAGCACGAAATAAAGGAGTCCAACCCTCTCCCAAAGAGACGATGTTCTCGTCATCCTTGACCGGGAGGACTTCCCGATAGCGCCACAGATTGTTCGGACGAGTCGCGAGCGATTCTTTTGTCAAAGTCATCTTTGCCCGGTTGAGATCGTAACGAACTAACAGGGGCTTACCGCACTCGCGGCAAAGGTTGTGCAATCGTTGTGCCTCATGAGTCAGGCCACAAGCGGCGCATTCGAGATGCGTTACGTACATGTGCTGTGATGCCCTTCCGTGGTGGAATATAAGGTGAACCTCTCCAGTATCTTACAGGACAGACTGACACGGTAACGCCTATCGAGCCGGGTTTAGTTCCACAGTGTCGGACGGATCACTACCAACTGCAGCAATCGTCCTGCACCTGGCTGGGCTTTGCACAAAAAGTCTTTTGGATACGGCTCTGCCGCACCCTTGCGGTAAGCCTGCGGCTTACCGAACCTTCATATATTTTTATCGAGGCTATACCTCAAAGATGGAAGAGTTTAGGCATAGCCTGATATTTAACTTGAGATGACGGTAAGCCGCAGGCTTACCGCAAGGGTGCGGCCGAGCCGTAACTCCAAAAAGGACTTTTTGTGCAAAGCGACTTTGCTGAATTGAGTTCACTTATTTGGACGGTGAGGTTGGCTGCTTAAAAAGGGTGCCTTTTAGTAGTAGCTAACGTGAACTACCACGGGACAACCCCGTGGCTTCATGCAAACACCACCCTTTTGCCTTTTGAATGCGATTCAATTAACTTTGCCTCTCAACCTTATGTCCATACGTTTACTCGCTCTTGACCTCGATGGAACTCTGCTTAACTCGCGCGGACTTATTACGGAACGTAATCGAGAGGCACTCGCCAACGCACGTGACCACGGAGTTAAAGTTGCCGTAGTTACCGGTCGTCGTTTCCGTGACGCACGGCCCATCGCGCTCGATCTCGGCATCGATGTGCCCGTCATCGCGCACAACGGTGCATTAACAAAGCATGCGCGCACACTCGAAACCGTGGCGGTTAGTCATCTTCCACTCGACGCTGCACACCAAGCATTGAAAATCGGAAGGTCAATCGGTGCCGATCCACTTGTCAGTGACGACCACGAAGGTTTGGGCTTACTCGTTTACGATCATTTGAGTGGCCACAATCGGGCGATGCTCGAATACGTCGCCTGGTCGCGTCGGATTCACGGTGATGAAACGGATGAACTTGTTCGCCAGGTTAAGTCAGTGGAAGAGTATTTGGATCACCCGCCGGTCCATCTCGCGTTCTCGGGTGGCTGTGTGATGATGAGCACGCTTGCCCAAAGACTCCAGCAGCAGTTAACGATCAAAGTAAAGATCTTTTGCACCAGCTATCCTAAGAAAGACTTTTCGTTACTCGATATCGTCCATCCGGAAGCGTCAAAAGGCGCTGGCGTTGCGGCCGCCGCAGCGGAACTGGCTATTGAGCAGGACGAAATCATGGCGATCGGTGATAATCACAACGATCTCGAAATGCTCGAATATGCCGGCACTTCAGTTGTCATGGAGAATGCAGAACCGGCTTTGCTCCAGAACAAGCGTTTTCATTTGACCACGTCCAATGACGCCGATGGAGTCGCCGTAGCTATTGAAAAATTCATTCTGGACGAGCCCTCAAGCCAAACTCGCACCGGGACTTAATTACAGATAAAAGGAGACCACATGCCAAATCGCACCGTAGTCGTTGAAACTAATATGGGAACGATTCGTTTCGAACTTCTCGAAAGCGATGCGCCCAAGACCACCGAGAATTTTATTAGTCTGGCCCAACGTGGCTATTACGATGGAGTGATCTTCCATCGCGTCATTAACGGATTCATGATTCAAGGTGGCGATCCAACTGGTACGGGACGAGGCGGGGAGTCGGCGTGGGGTGGCCGGTTCAACGACGAGATCAATCCTTCCTCAGCCGTCTATCAACGAGGCTACAAAGCCGGCACTGTGGCGATGGCTAATGCTGGTCCAAACACAAACGGCTCGCAGTTCTTCATCATGCACAACGACTATCCTCTGCCACCGAGTTATACGATTTTTGGACGGGTGACCGAGGGCCAGGATGTGGTCAACAGCATTGCGACCAGCGCAACCGATCGAAACGATCGTCCCACGTCAGATGTGAAGATGGAACGCGTGACTATTGAAGATGGAAAAGAGTGAGGAGTTCAGCCCGTTTAAGAAAACTTGAAAAGAGGTTTCGCACCGTGACCGAGTTGTGGTGATGAACGAATCAACTCGGTCACAAAACTTTTTGCTATTCGAACCGATTCCTCCAAGGTCTTTCCCTGAGCAAGATTGGCAGCTATACCAGCGGAGAGAGTGCACCCTGAACCATGCACTTCACCTCCCGCCACCAACGGTTCACGCACCAACGTAACCTTACCTTCGTCATCAAGTAAATCCACTGCCTCAAGCGAATCCTGGTTCGAAAGATCCCACGACTCCTGGGCGTGACCGCCTTTGATCAAGACGGCACGTGCTCCGAGGTCGCAAATCACTCGAGCTGCCTCCGCCATCCCTTCCTGATTTCGAATCTTTAGACCACTAAGACGTTCGGCCTCAGGAATGTTGGGAGTTACCAGGCGAGCAAGCGGAAAAAGATCGCGCACAAGAGTCTCTACCGCTTCATCATCGATCAGACTATCTCCAGAAGTGGCCTGCATCACCGGATCTACGACCGGTGCGGGTAACGCGAACTCGCGAAACAAACGCGCGACTTCCGCGATCACTTCAGAAGTTGGCAGCATCCCGGTCTTCGCACCAGCTACAGAAAAGTCGGAAATTATCGGCAGGGTTTGCCGTCGCACGACCTCTGCGCTCTGATTCTCCACTCCGAACACTCCGGTCGTGTTCTGAAAAGTCAAAGAAGTGATCACGGCCGTGGGAAAGCAGCCGAATGTCGCAAACGTACGTACATCCGCGAGTACACCCGCTCCTCCCGAAGGATCGAGTCCCGCGATAGTTAAAGCGACGGGTGCCTTTGTTTCCGAACTACTCATGACTCGACCCTGTAAATCTGCTCCGTAAGACTTTTACGATATCGGGGAGTTGTTGCTGATCATTTAAAAGACTTATCGCGGCGATGCCCGCCGCGCCTGCTCGGTTACAGTCCGATGCGTTGTCGAGATTTACTCCGCCCAAAGCCAAAACGGGAAAATCAGGCGTCTGTTGCGTCACCGCGCGAAGCTTATCAAGACCCTGCGGCTCGCCGTATTTGAGTTTCGACTCCGTTTCAAACACTGGGCCAAATACAGCAAAGTCAGCGCCACCAGCTGCGGCTTGCACGACTTCGAGGGCGGAATGTGTGGAGACTCCAATGAGAAAGTCTGGACCAAACATATCGCGCACAACCTTAACCGGCAGGGACCGAGAAGTTAAATGAACACCGTCAGCTTCCGCAGCGCGTGCAATATCAGCACGATCGTTTATCAGCAGACGCGTCTGCGTACCTTTAGTGATTGAGCGCGCAAGCAGACTTAACTCATACAAGACTTTATCTAAGAGATTTTTCTCCCGGAGTTGTAGCAGGTCAATTTTTGCGGCAACAGCGGATCGTACGAGTTGGAGGACGCGTTGGAATTCGTTACTGGCGGGATCCGTCGAACTTGTCGTCGCGCCGCTCGTGATTAGGTAAACGAGCGGCTGTTGGTGTTGTAGCGACATTAGATTCCGTGGCACTAGCTTGAAGCGCGCGTACGCTCTGATTGAAGTGGAATATCTCCCAGAAGGCTATACCGAGATTCAGAATTCCGATACCGGTGACGGCACCGCGCACCCATCCTGAAGCAACCACGGTTTGAAGTGAGTAGAACCCGGTTTTGCGAGCAGCGTAGAGCAGAAAATAGTTGTTGCCCCAATCACTCAGTCCAAGCGTACCTTGCGGAATCCACGGCAGGAGCGTAAGGACCAGCCCAATCTCCAGGCAAAGTATGATGTAGAAGATGACGCTGAGTTTTGCAGACATGAGAGATTGATGATTGTCGATTGTCGATTTACTAACAATAGTCACTATGAATTGGCAATCGACAGTCGCTTGATTCCACTGACTTCATTGCTCCAAGCGGCGCTCAACTGACCACCGACAACTCACAACTGACCACTGACCACTGTCAACTGACCACCGACTACTTCACGTTCTTCTTCTTTCCTTTGCCGGCGCGCTTCTGTTCCTCCAACTCTTTCAACTTCTCAGCGACACCACGATACGACACATTCGATCCGTAGACCTCAGTAAAAGTGTCCAACGCACGATGGATGTCACCCATCTGTTCATACGCCGAGCCTAGTTCGTAACGCAGCGCTAGATACTCGTCTTCGGAGTGCCCCGGTGAATCCAAACCCTTTTTGAACCATTGGATCGCAGCCCGCGGCATGCTCTTCTGAACAAAACAGTGACCCAGCATGTTGCAGCACTGTAAATAACGCGGCGTACCGTCACCGGGCCGGCTCAACCCGGCGGCGGTTTGAAACTCTTGAATCGCTTCATCCAGCAGGTCCATCTCTTTATAAGCCGTACCCATGTTGTAGTGGGTCTCGTAATCTTCGTTAACCGACGATTCACCTTCCGCAGCGACCTTAAACTCCTCAAAGATCTCTGCAAGACCTGAGTCGATTACCGGTGCAGCCGGTGCCCCAGAAGAGTTGCCGCCACGATGGACCACCGCCGCTTCAGTTTCTGTTGCCGCCGTATTAGCAAATTCAAAGGAAGCCACTTCCTCCGCTGCCGCTTGTGTTGTTGGCGCCGCAGTTTCACTCGTTTCACTTGCCGATTGCTGGGCGACTGCTAACTTTTGACGACGCGCTTCGATCTCCAGATGAGAACCGAACTGCTTCTCCAGCATCTGCAACGTGTCAGCCGCGATATCGAAATATCCTTGATTCAGGTAGAAATCGACGCTCTCTAACTCCTGTCGCATCATTGCCTGATGACGATCTGAGTTATCGACCTCCGCTGTTGGCGCTTGACCTGGATGTTCGGCGTCGCCGAAGTCAAACTCCACCGCTCCTGACATGCCCGTATCTGGAGCACGGTGCGACTCGATCTCAACACCGGCGTCGTTTAGATCAGCGAACGACGAACTCGGATCTGCAACGGGAGCTTCGTCATGAAGATGGGTTTCAAACTCCGACTGGAGTTCTGCGCTTTCAACTGGAGCTTCTTCGGTGACAACTGCGAAGCTTTCAAACGACGGGACTTCAGGTACCGCGGGCTCAGCGGCAAAAGACTCTTCCATCACGTCTTCCTGAATCCCACCAATCTGCTCCAGACGCTCGAGATATCGATTCTCATCGGGTGCCAGCCGCACCAGTTGCGTCAAAGCGTATCGCTCTTCTTCAACCAGCTCAGCTGCCTGGGCCGACTCTGCCAAACGCTCGAGAGCAGCACGCAACTTGTCCATGTCGCGCTGCCACCAATGAATGCGAACTAACAGGCGCAAACCTTCGACGTGTTCAGGATCGCGCGCCAGCACTTCGTTAACCAGCTCGAGTAAATCCTTCTCTTCTCTGCCGGCGAGCATCTGCTCAACGATGCTGGACAGGATGCGAGCTGCTTCATTCGTCTCACCGAGCTTCAAATACAACCGCGCGACCTCAATAAATCGTGTGTAGGTGGACGTATCAAGCGACAT
>DATBMP010000575.1:0-3212 GCA_036554845.1 Pyrinomonadaceae bacterium | reverse complement strand
CCAGGATGGGATTCGAATTCGTCCCAGTTTTGTGAGAATTGCTTTTACCAACGGTGGCCAGCTGGAACCTTTATTTCCGACGGACCTCCTCAATCGCACCTTTGAACGACTGAACAAACCTGAAGATGTTTCATTCCGCTATTCGATCTTTGACGGCGGAGCGGGACGCGAACTTCAGAATCAACCAATCAACAACATCGCCGGCCTGGGAATCGCCAACGGCGATCGTCCGTTCAAGCGATTAGCGCGACCGATGCTGTTTCAGCCTCGCTCCACCATTCGCGTCAACGTTGAAGAGCAGTTTGGACGCGGAACGCTGTTCATTGTGTTTCAGGGTTACAAGCTGTTGGGTGGCGCGACCGGAACTGTAAGTCAACCGGCGAGTCCACCAAGGAGGACCAGGCGACGATGACACCGATGGCTACAGGGAGATCACCGATCGCTGCGTCGGGCGCGCCTGAGCGGCGCTCGATACCTTTCGACTACGCCTTTCGCTACAAGCTTGAAGGAAAGCCGGGAAGGGTAATCAACAGTGTCGTCTCTGTAAGCATCGAGGCGACCTTCACCGCGGTGTCGATAGGATACGGAGTTGTTTCCGATGTGCAGCCTATCGTGTTTGGACCAGCTGCACCGGTAAGCACGGGTGGGCCAATCTTTTTCAGTCTCGCGCCTCAATCACTGTTTTCGATCTCGTTAGAACAGGTCTTTGGCGGGCTCGATGCCTTTTTGAAGTCCACGAATACCACACTGAAAGGGCAGACCGGAGCCGAAGCTGTTTTCAAGAACGGGCTAAAGCTCAATCAGAACGTAGCGGAGATCGCGCTGCAGGGCGGTGATCTATCTTCCGACGTGTTGTCACGCCTCTTCCAGGTTGTGGGTTCGCCATCGGATCTGGTCCAGTTCAAGTACGCGATCTTTGATGAGGGTTCGGGACGTGAGTTTCAGAGCGAACCGATTCTGAATATTGCGGGACTGGGTTCAGCTACAGGCGAGCGACCCTTTCGATACTTTGCAGAACCGATCGTGTTCAGTCCGCGCTCAACGATCCGAATGGAAGTTACCGAAGTCTCAGATTTTACGGGTGAGCTGCACGTAGCTTTGCACGGTTACAAAGTTCTTGGTGACGTGAATACGCCAACCGGCGCAGCTCAAAGGCGAAGAACGACGGTACGACGTCGTTAACAGTTCAGTGAACGCGGAATCTAAACGCGCGCTTTCGAGGACGATAAAGATGCTCAGTGGCCCAACAGTTGAAGTCGAAACGACCTCCGGGTACTGCGCTGGGTGTGGAATTCCGGTCGACTCGCAGTACTTCGATGATTCGAGTGTTCAACCAGCACCCGATACCGGTGAAGAGTTGGTGCTCGCCCGTTTTGATCTGCCGGCACAATACTGCGGCGTCCTTCAATACTTCTCGCAGTTTACCGACGCCTTTGGCAGCGACGCTTCCAAGATCGCAACCCCGACCATCGAGTGGAAAATCCTGGTCAACAATCATGCGCTCTTTCCATACATCAATCTGCGTCGCATCGTGAATCCGTGGGGATACGGAAGTTATGCAGTCAATATTCGACTTGAAGAGACTTCGACCGTTGAGTTGGTGGCGCGAGGAGTTGTTGATGATGGCAGCCTGTCAGGCACCAACGCCGGTGGACCAATCGAAGTTGTGGGCGGAAGAATCGTCGGGCGCTTTTGGTACAACGCTTCATACGGAGATGTCGTGCGTCGTCGAGCCTGAACAACATGCGACGCTGCACTAATCAGAGAGATGTCAAAACGAACTTGCGCCGAAAGAGTGCCGGTGCGTTCCGGAAAATTCTTCCGGATTGATTCGCCTCCGCATCACGCGCTGGTAACGACCGAGTTGGCCCATGAGCTACAGAAGGTACTGGAACGTTTTGGTTTTAACGTGAGCAAAGGCGGCAAGCTCAGGGTCAGCATCTATTTCAAACCGGGGATCTTTGGACATCACAAGGTCGGGCGTGCGGCCGATATTTATGCTGTGGGCGACCGTGGACTGGATGAATGGAAGCGACTTTGGGATCACGCGTGGCAACGTTGGTCGTGCATACCCGAACTCGACATAAGACGCGCACTGCTAATGCATGAGCGGAGTCGGAATCTTGGATGGCAACTTTATAAGGCTTTGCAAACTTGTGGTCGGTGGTCCAAGCCTTTCGGTTATCCGATACAACTTTTCGGCCCATGGACCAGAAGCGAAGGCCCCTGGAAGCAGATAAGCGATTTTCTGTTGAACGCGCACCGTGATCACATTCACGTAGCGAAATGAAGAGGATTTCGGATTGCGGATTGGTCCCTTTGTTTGAGCTGCGCGGCTTTGTGAAAGGTTGGATTAAATCAAAATCCGCAATTGGCAATCAGCAATCGGCAATGTCTTCAATCGACAATCGTAAATGATCGGAGTCGTCATGCGACACTTTGCAACTCAACGCGCGTTTTATGATCCGGCGGTAGAATTTGCTTGCAACGCGGATTTGCCAGCGCCGGATCTCAATCAGTTGCTCTTATTGGCTATCGAACGGGCGCTGGCGCCGCCGCTGGTCCACCGTCGGACAATCTTTCAGCCGATGAGTATCGTCGTCGTCGATCCGGCGCGGCTTTCGCAAAGTGATCGCGGCGCCCCTGGAGAGATTCCGCATGTGTTGCCTCGGGCCCTGCCACCGTCACCAGGTGGACCACAATTCAGTGCGGCCCAATTCCAACAGCGGACCATCAGAGGCGAGATTCTGAGTGACGAGAACGGTCGTCTTTACGAAAAGTTGGGAAACCAGATTCGGCCGATTCATCAAATCGCCAGCGGTCAATTCGGTGAAGTGATTGATGTGGTCCCTACCGCTCATCCAACTCCGAGAACGATCGCACCACCAACCGGTCCACGAGCCGTCGCGAACGTTCCGCCTTCTCCCAAACCGCAAAGTGAATCGAAGGACACCGCGCAGAATGGCGACTCAGCAAACTCAACCTTCGTTCCGTTACCCGAAACTCAGCAACAGACCAAACCAAGTCATCGAAAGCTCTTCGCGGATCCAGGTCAATGGAGGGTTGTTTGGTGGGGCGAGTTCAAAGAGATTCTGGCGCCGCAACTCGCGCATCCCGAACGATTGAAGGACACCTACCGGTTACCATGTTATGTCCAGGTTCTCGAGACTGAGCGAGCAGTCTCGATTGATGAACTGGCACCAGTTTACAAG
>DATBMP010000540.1:0-10099 GCA_036554845.1 Pyrinomonadaceae bacterium | reverse complement strand
GCGGGCGTCCCGCCCGCAACGAACGGAGCGCGGGCGTCCCGCCCACGAACGGAGCGCGGGCGTCCCGACCGCCACGAACGGAGCGCGGGCGTCCCGCCCGCTGCGACTGTCGCCAGGCGCGAGATGTTCGTTGTCACGGTTGGTATGGAGTTCATTCGCGCCAAAGGGTTTCGTTGCGGGCGGGGACGCCCGCGCTCCGTTCGTTGGGACGCGCTCCGTTCGGTTGGGAGGCGCTCCGTTCGGTTGGGAGGCGCACCGTTCGGTTGGGACGCGCTCAAGGTGATTAACGAAGTTTTAACCAAACTCCGTTAGGTTTCCGACGAAGAATTTGTAGAACAAAACTCCAAATCGGCTTATCTTCTAAGTGAGTTCTGTTTCCGTGCGCTGCCCCGCGCGCGTGATCAAAAAACCACGGACTGAGCATATTGTCTTCAGCGAAACCAAACCCCGACCCGCTGGACCACCAGCAGGCTGACGAAAACGCTGCGAACTCGCCCTTGCGAGCTTCCATCGATCAATTGGCCGCTGAGAATTCAGCCTCTCCACCGCAGGACCAATCTGCCTCTCCTGATACTCCGCAAGCCATCAACTCGCTCCAGGATTTTCTTTCGGGTGACAAGCCAACATTCGAACTGCTCGACAGTGCCGACGAGCAGATTCGCCAAGCCGTTAAGACTCACCTAATCGACTTCATGTCTCAAGCAGGCGATGAAGAGACGGGCAAACGCGCGCGGAGGGTTTTTGTTGAGTATGGTTTTCTCGACCAGGTCCTTCACGAGTTGCGTTCGTCTGACTCAGTGGAAACTCGCGTCTCTGCCGCAAGTACGATCGGATTGGTTGGCAGTCAACGTGGCACTGCTTCATTGGTTGCCGCACTCTTTGATAAGTCGCCTGAGGTTTGCACTGCGGCGGCAGAAGCACTCTCGAGGATCGGTGATCCATCCGTGCCTCATGGTCCATTGAACGCAATTATCGATGGTCCAACTGAGCGCGACGAAGCCGAACTCGCAGGGCTGATTGAACTCGAACCAGGGCCGACGGTCATGAGTGCCGCGGCTGAAGCCGAAGCTGCTGATGAAGTTAATGACGCACCAGACCAGGCAGATCTCTCTGAAGAAGAGCAGCTTCTAAAAGAGCATGAAGCCCTCGTTGAACAGTTGGCGACTCTGGAGAAGCAACTTCAGTCAGCAGTGATCTTGCGACTGGAAGCGGAGAAAGACGTTCGTCTAAAGACCGAGCAGGAGTCTCGATTTAGGGCAGAGGTCGCAGCGCGGCGCCACGAAGAGGAGGAAGTTCGGCGACGCACTGAAGAGAAGGTTTCACGTCGCAGATACGAAGACGAACGAAAACTGGCGACTGATCAGTTGGCACGCCTTCACGCTGAAGAAGAGGCCCATCATCGTGTTCAGGAAGAAGAGCGTCTCCGTCTTCAAGGCCAGGCACTGCGACAGACCGCGACTGAACTCTTGAGCAGGCTCGACGCGGAGGTCGAACGCCGCCTTGCGGAAGAAGCTCTGCAACGAGCGGACTTAAAACGGGTGAACCTGGCCGCGGCCGAAGAGCATCGTGCTCAAATCGAAAAGCTGCGAAGTGAAGAAGAGGTGCTCGCGCGTGCACTTGAAGAGGTACGGTTGCGACTGGCTGAGGTTGAAACCGCAAGCAGGAATGCACAGATCGAGTCCCAACGGTTATTTGAAGAGAAGGTGAGATTCGAAGAAGCCGAGGCCCAGAGTCGGGCTGAAGTCGAGCGCATTCTTGAACACGAGGCCAGACGCATCGCTGAGCAGGAGGAGTTGGCCCAACGAACTGAAGAACTACAACGCTTGAGTGAAGACATCAGTGCGCGGCGTGAAGTTCTTGAGGCTTCATTACAAAAAGTCGAAGAAGAAGAACGCAACCTTCGTGAATTGGAGGAACGGACCCAGGCGGCAGAAAAGAGTCGCCGCGAGACTCAAGCCGAGCGAATGCGTTTGGAGGGTGAAATTCGAGAGCGACTTGCCCGCGAAGAGCTTTTGCTTGCGGAGATACGTTCCCGAGCCGAGGAAGAGCAGCAACGGTTGGAAGAGCAGGCACGCCAAGGAACTGAAGAGCAGCAACAAAAATTAGCTGAGTTAGAGGCGTTGCGAGTCCGTCTTGAGTCGGAAGCCAAAGAGCGACTGGAGCGCGAACAACAGCTTCTGGATGAAACCGAGGCCTTGCGTCGGTCGGAGATCGAGATGCGTCGCAGAATCGAAGAGGCTGAGGCTGCGCTTCGCAGTGCGGAGCTAAATCACAAACGCACCACCGAGTTGATTGCTCGCGCTGAATCCGAAGCTCGTATGCGAGCGCTGGAAGACGAACGAGCGATGGCCAAACTGGAAGAGGTTCTGCGCGCATTGAGCCTTGAATCGCAGTCGCGTGCGGAGCGGGAAGCGCACCTCAAGAAAGAGATTGAATTGCTGCGTAATAGCGAAGCGGAACAGAAAAACCGGATCGAGGAAGAGATCCGTGGTCTAGCGGAAGCAGAGTTTCGATTACAGCAGGAGACGGAGCGTTTAAGGCTCGCCGAGGAAGCGAGGATTAAGAAGGAGCAGGAAGTCGAGTCGCTTCAGTCTCAGCCGAAAACGAAGTCAGTAGTTGAAGAGTGGTACGACGATCCGATTGAGAATCTCAGACGCTTTGAGCCGCCTGCGACACAACGCTTAACGATGGCGTTTCGAGCCGAGGCGTCACGAAGCGTTGCGCATCGACTCGACGCTGAGCTCACCGCCGGTCTGCCCCCGGACGTGTTGGTTCAACTGAGCAGCAATGATCCGGAAGATCGGGCTGCCGCGCTCTCATTGATACCGGCAACCGATCCCAACATTTTTTCTCTCCTGGTTAGCTTCTTTGACGATCCGTCTCAGCGGGTAAGAAATGCCGCGGCGCGGGCCCTTCGCGAGTTGGAACCATCGCGACCAGTTGAGTCATTCACGCGCGCTTTAGAAAATGCATCTCCTGAACGGCGTCATAATATCGGCACCACCATCGCCGCTTCGGGATTGGCGGACGAAGCGATCAACCTGTTCGATGCTGAAAGCCGTGAGGAAACCTACAACGCACTCTGTCTTCTGTTCGTTATGGCCAAGACTGGTGAAGTGTTGCCGTTGGTCCAGGCTATCGAAGGGCATCCGGATGTGGAAGTACGAAGGGCCGCGATCAAATTACTTAACCTGAGTGGTCACGCGGATCTGGCAGACGCGGCAGCGAAGCGACGTTTGGGTCATCAGGAGGGTTAGGTTTTTGAAGCAAATGGTGCTGGGTCGGCTTTGCCCTAAAAGTCGTTTTCATTCACACCGGGCATCAGCCCTGTGCTAAGGGCGAAACTGAGGAGACCAACCGTTTCAACGGTTTCTATCTTTCAATAATTCGTAACCTCTTCACCACCAGAAGCTTTCAGCGCATCGAGAAACCGTTAAAACGGTTAATCCATCGTCGTCCTCTTGATCACCGGGCTAAAGCCCGGTGTGAATGAGAATCGGTTTTCAGACTTTTGAGGCAAGGCCTCTTGGGTCTTTGGTCTTTGATTCTTGTTGGTGAGTCGCCAATGGTTTTTTGCCGAGCAATGAAACGCGACTAAGAACTAAAAAACCACGACCCTAAGCCTTTTCGAGATTGGCAAACTTTTGCACCAGCTTCTTTGAACCGTAACCAGGAAAGCTCACCGTCAGCTTTAGCGATTCTCCAACGCCCTCTCGCCGCAGCACCAACCCACGTCCATACTTTGAATGCTTAACGTACGAGCCGGGAATGAAATCTGTTGAGCTGTCACTTGTCGTCTGCCCTTTCGCCGATTGTGACTGGCGTTCTGGCGACGGTCCACGGCGCGTAGCTGGCCCGCCTATCTCCTGGCCCATCTGTCTTGCTCGCTGCTTGAAGAAGTCTGCGATTGAATCAACGCTGTCGTATGTCTTACCCATATATTTCTTTCGTTCTTTACGATACTCGCCGTGTTCATATTCGATTGTTGAAGAACCGCGGGCAAATGACAACCAGGATTTGCCACGCGTCATGTCTTCAATCAACTCCAACGGCATTTCATTTAAGAACTGCGAAGGTTCAGAGGCCAGCTCTTCACCATAGACCCGGCGTTTCATCGCGTGTGTCACGTAGAGAAATCTTTCCGCGCGCGTCATCGCCACATAACAAAGACGCCGTTCCTCTTCCAACTCGGCCAAATCCGTGGCAGATCGCGAATGAGGAAAAAGACCGTCTTCCAGACCAACGATAAAGACCACGGGAAACTCAAGACCCTTGGCGGAGTGAGCAGTCATCAACGTGACGGGCGCGTCACGTTTGTACTGATCAGCGTCGGAGACCAGCGCGGAATGGTCGATGAATTCGCGCAGTCCCTCGTTACCCAGGTCGTCGTAGTCAACAGCGGCGTTCACCAATTCCTGAAGATTTTCCAAACGCGCGTTTGCTTCCTCAGACCTCTCACCTCTCAACATTAGTTCATAGCCGGTTTCGAGAATCGCAGCTTTCACAACACTCGAAACAGGTGCATCAGACTCTGCCGTCAGATCCATCTGTTGATTGGTGACTGCGGCGTTAGCGAGTGTTCCGAGTTTAAGGATGATGTGGCGAAAGTTCTTGAGCGCGGCAATTGCGCGCGGGCCAAGACTCCCCGGTTCCTTAATCACGCGTTCAATCGTCTCCCAGTGAGAAACACCATAGTCACTCGCGCGTCGATCGATCTCCTCGAGCGTCTGTTTACCAATACCCCTTGGAGGACTATTTACGACACGTTGCAACGCGATGGAATCGTTCGGATTTAGTGCCAGTTTGAGATAGGCAATGATGTCGCGCACTTCCATACGCTCGTAGAACGAGAAGCCGCCGACGATGTTGTAAGGGAGACCTGCCCGGCGCATCGCCTCTTCAAAAACGCGTGACTGAGAGTTGGTGCGATAAAGAACCGCTGCGCGGAGATCAAACTCATCCTGACGATGCTCGAGTATCTTCGAGGCCACCCAACGTGCTTCGGCTTCGGCATCGAAAGCCTGAAAGTAGCGCACACGCTCGCCTTTCGGATTGGAAGTCCAAAGATTCTTTCCTTTGCGTTCGACATTCCGTTTCACCACTGCGCCGGCAACGTCGAGGATCACTTGGGTAGAACGATAGTTCTGTTCCAGACGAATAATTTTGGCCTTTGGGTAGTGCTGTTCGAAGTTGAGGATGTTGGTAATGTCCGCGCCGCGCCATTTGTAGATCGATTGATCCTCATCGCCGACGACGCAGATGTTCTGTTGCTTTTCAGTCAGTAGGCGAATCAAAGCGAACTGAGGACTGTTGGTGTCTTGATACTCATCGACGAGGATGTAGCGAAACTTGTTGTTGTACTTCTCGCGGACCTCCGTCACCGTTCGCAGAAGGCGTACGGTCTTAATCAACAGGTCGTCAAAATCAAGCGCATTGTTGCTGTGAAGACGCTCTTCGTAGATTTCGTAAACGCGAGCGATTGAGGCGCGGCGTTCATCGACGTACTCGCTTCGTGCCGCGAACGCTGTTACATCCTCGCCACGGTTCTTGGCCGTGCTAATCGCACTCTGAACCGAGCGTGGTGTGAGTTGCTTGTCATCGAAACCAAGGTCCTTGATCGCGTTTCGGATCAAGCGCAACGAATCGTCCTGATCATAAATCGTAAAGGTCCGGGTGTATTTCTCGTTCAGCTTCTCGATGTCTTGCCGCAGAATCCGAACGCAAAGACTATGAAAGGTCGAAACTAGTGGTGCGGCTGGAAGTTCTTGCCCGCGCAAGAGTCGTTGCACCCTCTGGCGCATCTCTTCCGCGGCTTTGTTAGTAAAGGTGACGGCGAGGATATTCCAGGGCGCAACCTTCTTTTCCGAGATCAGATACGCGATGCGATGTGCGATGACACGAGTTTTCCCTGAGCCCGCTCCCGCGAGGATCAACAACGGCCCTTCGGTATTGATTACAGCTTCACGCTGTTCAGGATTTAATGAAGCGAGGAAGTCACTCATCTGGGTTGTTATGTGAAATGCATTTAACCATACGAATGATCCAGTACAAAACTGGTCCAAGTTTCCGATCTTTCAATTGGTTGCTGAATTCCTTGTAACCACGGTTTCGTTTAAGCTGCTCGAATTCGCAAACGATTTCTTGTCACAGTCTTGGAAAGGAAAATATGCTCAAAAGGTTCATTGCTTTTGTGATTCTGTTAGGCGCTTTTGTTGTTGGTTGCACTAAACATGACTCAACCTCCCAGCATCAACCAGCGCCAAGTCCGCAGGTGACCGCAAGTGTTCAACCGACAGCAAGTGCAAGTGAAGCTGCTGGCGGTCTGGCTCAACCGGAAGTCGGCGACACTTCGAGTGACGACTTCGAGGGAACCGCAGGAATCGAAAAGAAAACAAGATCCGAACTAGACCCTGCAACATTGACAGAGGTTCGCGCGGCGCTTCACAAGAATTTCGATCGCATCGTTTTTGAATTCAGTGGCGACGCGGTTCCCGGGTATCACATTGAGTATGTTGATAAGCCAGCGCGACAGTGTGGTAGTGGTGAACCAGTGTCGGCGACGGGAGATGCGTTACTTTTGATTCGAGTCCTGCCAGCGAATGCTCACAATGAACAGGGCCAACCGACAATCGAGAACCGAGAAATGAAGTTGAACCTGCCTGTGATGAAAGAAGCGAAGTTGATTTGTGACTTTGAAGCCGACGTCGAATGGCTGGTGGGTGTTGAAAAGCCAAATAAGTATCGAGTGTTGGAGCTATTGAATCCGTCCCGGCTCGTTATCGATATCAAGCATTAATTTTGGAGTGCGGTGGCGCAGCGCGATACCGCTTTGGATAAGGATGTTCAGAGACGAATCAAAAACTATGGGCGAATGATCCAAGGCGGTGTCGCGCATGCCTCGGCTTTGGTAAAAGTTGTTTAGAGACCGAATCAAACACTATGGGCGAGTAATCCAAAGCGGTGTCGCGCTGCGCTTGCCACCGCACTCCAAAGATTGGCCGCAAGAAGCGGATATATCCCTCGCGAATTCGGCCCTATCCTGACTCCTGTTACATAAACTCATTAACTGATCTGAGGTGTTAAGATGAGCGCTGTGTTGGACAAGCAAATGACGCTGTTGGCGGACGAAAACGAAACTCGCTGGCAAGCAGTACTTTCAAGAGATTCGCATTACGACGGAACCTTTGTGTTCGCGGTGAGTACGACAGGAATCTTCTGTCGGCCGTCGTGTCCTGCTCGCCGGCCTCGTCGCGAGAGAGTCTCCTTTTTTGAATTGCCAGCCGATGCGGAAAAGGCAGGCTTTCGTTCCTGTCGTCGTTGCCGTCCTGCAGAAGCCGGCCCGTTTAATTCGAGTATCGAGCTGGTGAAGAACATCTGTCAGTTCATAGACGAGAACGAGGATGAAAAGCTGAGTCTCGAGACGTTGAGTAGACGCTTTGGTTTGAGTTCATTTCACTTACAACGAACGTTCAAGAAGGTAATGGGAGTGACGCCGCGACAATATGCTGAGGCCGCTCGAGCGAAACGTTTTCGGAGCGGCGTCCAAAGTGGCGAGTCGATTACGTCAGCAATGTATGGCGCCGGCTATGGATCGAGCAGCAGACTTTATGAACGTGCCGGTGCTGAGTTAGGGATGACTCCAGGAGCCTACAGTCGACGCGGTCGTGAGATGCGGATTAACTACGCGGTTGTCGACTCACCGCTTGGCCAGCTGTTGGTAGCAGCAACGAGCAAGGGAGTTTGTTCAGTGCGTCTGGGCGACAGCGCTGCGCAACTGGAAAAGGACCTGCGTGATGAGTTTGCTGCGGCCGAAATTCAAAAGACGGATGGACTTCTAGCGGGTGCGGTGAAGCAGATTTTGGACCATTTATCAGCGAAGAAGCCTCGACTTGAGTTGCCATTGGATATTCGCGCAACAGCATTTCAACGACAGGTTTGGGAGGCATTGCGGGCGATACCGTATGGCGAGACACGTTCCTATGGTGACGTGGCCAGGGAGATAGGTCAGCCAAAAGCGGTGCGTGCGGTGGCGCGCGCGTGTGCCACGAATCCGGTTGCGCTAGTGATTCCGTGTCATCGCGTGATTCGTGAAGACAAGAGTCTGGGTGGTTATCGCTGGGGCATCGAGCGCAAGCGCCGACTATTGCAGGAGGAGAAGAACAAGAGCGGAAAGGGATAGTTGCTCTCGACATGCGGGGCAAGGTTTTCATCGGGACTTCGGGTTGGCATTACAAGCATTGGCTCGGTCTTTTCTATCCCAAAGACCTTCCGTCCAGCGAGATGTTCCGGTTCTACGCCAGGTATTTTGACACGGTCGAACTCAACAACAGTTTCTATCGCCTTCCTGCCGACTCGACCTTCGAAGCCTGGAAACAGAACTCGCCAGCAAACTTCCTCTTTGCTGTAAAGGGAAGTCGCTTCACTACTCACATGAAAAAATTGAAGGACCCGGTGAGCTCAACCGAGAAGTTCTTCGCTGCCGTGGATCATCTGGGAAAGAAGCTTGGCCCGATACTATTCCAGCTACCACCCCGTTGGCATGTGAATCCAAAACGGCTAGCCGAGTTTCTGGAAGCCTTGCCAAAGTCCCATCGATACGCTTTCGAGTTCCGGGACGACAGTTGGTACGTTACTGAAGTTTATGAACTCCTGCGCAAGCATGGAGCGGCGGTGTGTATTCACGATCTGGTTGGGAAACAAACGCCAATTGAGGTGATAAGCGAATTCACTTATGTGCGTTTTCATGGACCGGGTGAAGCAAAGTACGCCGGTTCGTATTCAAAGGCGGCTTTAAAAGAGTGGGCCCAGCGAATTCAGCAGTGGCGACAGGAGTTAGCGAGAGTTTATGTGTACTTTAATAACGACATCGGTGGACATGCCGTCGAAAATGCAAAAGAGTTGAAGATGCTGGTCGAGTGATGGTGGAATAGCGATGCAAGGGGATTGTCGTCGATTGACGATTGACGCTTGTCGATTGACGATTTTCGATTCGGGTTGGGGGGGAGTCGCCCTGTACATAAGAAGTCAGCTGTTATCAGCGGAACGATGGGAGCCTGAGCCATACCTGCCGTCCAACGAAATCGTCAATCGACAATCGTCAATCGTCAATCACTCAACTGTTACTGATTTCGCGAGGTTCCTCGGTTGGTCCACGTCACAGCCGCGTCGCACTGCGATGTGATACGCGAGAAGCTGCAAAGGAATGATCGAAAGAATCGGGGAGAGCAGATCACTGGCATGCGGGATCTCGATCACATAGTCAGACACCACCGAAGACATCGTGTCGCCCTCGGTGAGCACTGAAATTACGATTCCCTCACGCGCTTTTACTTCAACAATATTCGAGTGCGTCTTTTCGTAGCGCAACTCGGACGAACGATTGCCTTCCTCACGCGTATTGATGAACAGCACCGGAAGTCGTTCGTCAATCAGCGCATTGGGCCCGTGTTTCATCTCGCCGGCTGGATAACCCTCCGCGTGGATGTACGAAATCTCTTTCAACTTCAATGCTCCCTCGAGCGCAACCGGAAAGTTGATGCCGCGGCCGAGATAAAGAAAGTCCGTTGAGCGAAAGAACTCTTTTGAAAGTTCCTCAATCTCGTCCGATTCGTTGAGTTGATGCTCCAACTTCACTGGCAACTCGGCAAGTTGCTGCGTGTGATGCATCGCTTCGGCTTGCGTGAGGGTGCCGCGCAGTTCTCCCAGGTAAAGTCCCAACAGATAGAGCGCGATCATCTGCGACGTGAATGCCTTAGTAGAGGCTACGCCGATTTCCGGACCAGCGTGGGTCAAAATCGTTCCATCCGCTTCGCGCATGATCATGGATCCCTGAACGTTGCAGATCGCGAGGACTTTCGAACCCAGCTCTTTAGCTTCGCGCAAGGCTGCAATCGTGTCTGCTGTCTCGCCTGACTGAGAGATCACGAGCAGCAACGTGTTTTCGTCCATCACGGGATCGCGGTAACGAAACTCTGAGGCGTAATCGACATCAACTGGAATGCGGGCCAGTTGTTCGATCATGTATTTGCCGGCGAGACCCGCATGCCACGAAGTTCCGCATGCAGCGACCTTGATCGACGTGATCTTTTTAAAGTCGGCC
>DATBMP010000514.1:0-4145 GCA_036554845.1 Pyrinomonadaceae bacterium | reverse complement strand
ATCAGGATGCCGGCAATCATCATGCGGCGTGGTCCAAACCGATCGACGATCCATCCCGCGAGAAAGCCGAACGCTGGACCAATGATCAGTTTGCTGTAGGCATTTCCGGATGTGACAGTTCCCCTAGACCAGCCAAAGTCTTTGACCATGAAGTCGTAATAGAAGGGCAGGCCGTAAAGCGCGAGCCCGACGATCGCAAACAGGGCGAGAAAAGAGGTACCCGCAACCTGGGCCTGGCCCACTGAAGAAACTGACGGTGATGCTTCAACTGTTGACGCGCTTTTGACTGTCGTATCCATTGAGTTTCGTCTTTCGCTGAAGTCGGGTCTTAGTTGCCGTTCTTCTGCTTTCGGTCTAACCAATTTCTACGAGCTTTTGAATAGCGGAGCGGGACAGTTTTGGGCAAGCCAACGTGCAAATTATAGAAATGCTTCCTGTTCCGCGGCGGTTGGAGGCTCATTCTGGTCGCTGACAATACTTTGTGTCAAGACAGAGTGCGAACCAATTTGATCAGGGCAGAACTAACGGTAAGACCAAAATATGTGTCTTAGTGTACTGCGTTGAGGGCTTTGCCACACCCTTGCGTAAGCCTGCGGCTTACCTTTAGTTCAACGTGCATATTTGCCGATTTTTTGTGCAAACTGCCGCAGGCCGACACAAATTCTACTTGTCCATTTGAGATTCTCCACCTGAGACAAACAGGAACGCCGCATTGAGCTTGCGTTCACGTGCCTGTTCGAAGCGAATTGCAGAATACTGGAGAGATAAAGATGAGCTACGACCAAACGGAAGTCACACCCGGCGCTACCGACAAGAACAGGAAACGAAATCGACTGCTGATTTATGCAGTCGTTTTGTCGTTGGTTTTTTTGCTTGGCTTCGTTCCTACCTGTTTGGTGGCGCGCCGTCGTGGGAACGAACGCGATGCTGCGCAAGCTGCCCTTCGTATCAGTCATTTGCAGAACTCGTTAGGGAACGCGATCGTTGACGTGCGCAACGGCAATTTTGAATTCGCGCGTCTGGGTACGAGCGAGTTTTTTACCAACCTGCGAAACGAGGTAGATCGCGATCGTGATCCTATCTTCAATGAGGCGCAGGTGAAGGCGTTGCGCTCTTTGCTGGAAGAACGGGACAACACCATCACATTGCTTGCTCGCAGCGATCCGTATTCCGCCGACAACCTACTAAAACTCTACAATCAATATCGTGAGGCGGTTGCACCCGGATCCATTCGCAAGTAGTTGCCAGTGGTCCATTTGGGGTTGTGGTGGCATGCAGTACCCGAAACGTCTTGGGACTGCTTTGCACCAAAAGTAAGGTAAGTAGTCGGCTCTTGCCGCATTCCTTGCTGTATGTCTACGGCTTACCGAACGTTCTGAGATAATTTGATCGAGGCTATGCCTCTAAGATGGACATTCAGGCTTAGCATGACTAGTCAGGTCGGGTAACACTAAGCCGCAGGCCTACCGCAGGGGATGCGGCACAGCCAGAACGCAAAAAATTTACAGCTTGTCATATAGAACTGCACGATCACTTCGGAATCACTTCGGAACCACTTCCAACTTCACCGTCTGATGCCTCACTGAACTGGTACCCACCATGATGTCGAACCAGCCGGGCTCAACCACACGGTCCATGTTCAGATTAAGAAAGGAGAGCTTCGCGGGGGTTATCTGAAACTCAACAACTCTGCTTTCACCGGGCGCTAACGTTATTCGTTTGAAGTCTTTCAACTCCATCACCGGGCGAGTTACTGAACTGACCAGATCTCGAATGTAGAGTTGGACCACTTCATCACCCGCACGCTTGCCGGTATTGGTAACAGTCACTTTCACTTTTGCCTCACCCGTTGCTGGCATCTTTGCAGGACTAACACTTGGGTTCGAATACTCAAAAGTGGTGTAACTCAAACCATGTCCAAACGGAAACAACGGATCCTTGCTGGTAAAAAGATAACCGCGGCGCGCTGTCGGTTTGCGGTTGTAATAGATCGGCAGCTGGCCCACGGATCGTGGGAAGCTGACTGTTAGTTTCCCCGCCGGGTTGTAATCACCGAACAACACATCGGCAACGCCCACGCCGGTCTCTTGTCCAAGATAAAAACCTTCGAGGATTGCCGGCACGTCCTCTGCGATGTAGTTGATCGAAAGTGGTCCACTATTAATTAAGAGCACGATAATTGGTTTGCCCGTTGCCATTATGGCTTTCACTAGATCGTTCTGACGGCCCACCAATTCGAGGCTGTCTCGATCGCCGAGATGGTTATCTGCCCAGGCCTCTTTATTCG
Source organism: Pyrinomonadaceae bacterium (assembly GCA_036554845.1). GTDB lineage: Bacteria > Acidobacteriota > Blastocatellia > Pyrinomonadales > Pyrinomonadaceae > PSRF01. The sequence goes on along the minus strand of DATBMP010000514.1, from coordinate 1,858 downwards.
TGTCTTCATTTCCTCCAAGCACAAGCAGCGCCACATCCGAGGCACGTGCGACCTCGACGGCCTCGCGGATCAATTTTTCGTCATCGGCCGGATTACTGAGACGGGCCGTGTCAGCAAACCAGTTTCCGCCCTCTTGCGTGATCTTGCAGCCTTCGGCATATGCGACCTTGATCGTGTCACCCACCTTCTCTTTGATTCCGTCGAGCACGCTGACACCGCGGCCAGGGCTGTCGCTGTAACCTCCGAGGTGCACTCCCGCGGCATTTGGGCCAATCACCGCAATCGATTTCAACTTATTTCGATCCAACGGGAGCAGATTGTTTCTGTTTTTCAAGAGCGTTATTGAGCGACGTGCCGCTTCCGCAGCAAGAGCACGATGTTCTTTGGAGTTGGTTACTGCAACTGCGCGTTCAGGATCGACATAAGGGTCTTCAAACAAGCCCAGCAGAAACTTGATACGCAGATTCCGAGCGACCGCTCGATCGACCAATTCCTCACGAACGGTTCCGTCTTTAACGAGTTGAACGAGTAAGCCAAAGCAATCCGGATCCGGTAGTTCAATATCAACGCCCGCTTCAAGCGCTAACTTTGCGGCTGCCGACTTATCACCGGCGACGTGATGAAGATCCACCATTTGCGGAATGGCGTAGTAATCCGCAACAACTGTTCCCTTGAAGCCCCACTCTTTCCTCAATAGCTGATCCAGAAGTTTTTGATTGGCATGCGAAGGCACTCCATCGATTTCGTTGTATGACGCCATCACACTCATGATCCCTGCTTCTTTCACGGCCGCTTCGAAACTGGGAAAGAAAACCTCTCGCAGAACTCGTTCTGAGTAATTTGCTGGAGCGATATTGGTTCCCCCTTCCGGTTGCCCGTGCGCGGCGAAATGTTTGGCCGTGGCCACAACATGGTCGCGATCGATTACAGGACCAGAGCCTTGCAGAGCTTTAACAATCGAGACCGCGATCCGCGAGATCAAATAAGGATCCTCGCCGTATGTTTCTTCTGTGCGGCCCCAACGAGGTTCGCGCGCGATATCTAGATTTGGTCCTAACACCTGATGACTGCCGCGCGTGCGCGTCTCTAAAGCAGCAGCGGTGAATACTCGCGCTAAGAATTCCGGATCCCAGGTGGTGGACAAAGCAATCGGTTGAGGAAAGCTGGTGCTGCCACGGGCCATGTGGCCGTGCAGGATTTCGTCATGAAGAATCGCTGGAATACCGAGTCGAGTATTTTGAACCAACCACTTCTGAACGTCGTTGGCGAATTTCGCGCCTTCGCGCGGGCCCTTATGTTCGCGTTGTCGGGCGATCTGCCCGATGCCATGTTTCATCACCTGGGCCGCCTTCTCAGGTGAGAAGTCGCCGCGGTCAGCACTGAAACCATTTCCAGGATTCGCCTCGGGTCGGTTGGCCCAGACACAGATTAATTGAGCAACCTTCTCTTCAAGCGTCATTCGCAAAAGCAGATCGCTAACACGTTCTTCGACTGGCAGACGCGGATTCTTGTAGGCGGGTTGACGCTCCTGCGATTGGGTCTCACTTGATGACACAGAGCCTCCGATCAGAATCGCCACGATAAGCAGCAAGCAAAACCTGGATCTTAGGAAGCGGAACCATATTCGATAGACACTGATCGATGATTGGTATTCTCGGAATCTGGTCAACGGGTTTCATTCTGCCTTTCTGGATTTGATCAAAGACGGTAGGTGTCATTGCTTATCATAGCGATGTAACAAGCACAATCGCTCGATTAGCTGAAGAAAACCAACACCCAGGCGCGGATGACGCGGATCAAATCTGAAGAAGTCACTAAAGGCTTCGTTTCGATCATCTCGGGATCAGCACCCGCCTTC
>DATBMP010000396.1:0-6558 GCA_036554845.1 Pyrinomonadaceae bacterium | reverse complement strand
ATCAGTCTGCCGGATGGCGTGAAGTACTTGGCGGATGTCAGGGTCAGGCCGGCGCCATACTCCAACGGGATAATGCTTTGCACCAACCCTTTTCCAAAGCTGGTGGTACCAACAATCAAACCACGATCATGATCCTGGACCGCTCCTGCCACGATCTCCGACGCGGAAGCGGAGTTTCCGTTGATCAGAACTACAAGTGGGGTTAAGTCAGGATTGTTGTTTCTGGATTCATACTGGTTGTTGCGGAAGCCATTTCTTCCCTTCTGCGTCAAAATTAGTTGGCCGTTCGGCAAAAAGACTTCAGCCACCTGGATCGCCTGGTCCAGGAACCCTCCAGGGTTGTTTCGCAGATCCAGAATCAACGAGTTCATTCCCTGCGCATGAAGTCGAGCCAGTGCATCGCGCAACTCGTCGGACGTCGTGTAATTAAAACCGCGCGTCATGTCCACGTAGCCGACACCGGGCTTGATCATGTAAGTGTCGGGTATTGATGGCTGTGGAACAGCATCACGAGTGAGTGAGACTGTTTGAATTCGCTTGTCAGACGCCCTTTCGATCGTCAACCGAACAACTGAACCGCGTGGTCCACGAATCTTGTCACGCACTTCGAGGGAAGCCTTGCCCGTCATCTTCAGGCCATCAACCTGCAGAATCTTGTCGCCATAGCGCAATCCACTACGTGCTGCTGGTGATCTTTCGAAGGTCGATGTGATGAACGTGTCGGTCTCGCCATTGATCGTGTGGTTCAGAATTGAAGCCCCGATTCCGAAGTATTCGGATCGCTGGTCCGTTTTGAGCTCTTCAAATTCGTCACGATCGTAGTAGTTAGAGTGCGGATCGAGTGAACGCAGCATGCCGATTACCGACGACTTAAAGATTCCGTTGTAGTCGAGCCTGGCACCGTCAATGTAGCTGCTTTCAATAAGTTTGAGTGCTTCCTCGAAATCCCGTTCGATTCGAGGCAAGGATGGATTGCCTGTCGTGCGGTTGCGCCGGCCGCTGGTACTCGCACCAGGAGTAGTGCGACCTGTCGAACTGCTGCCGACTGGCGACTGTCCCTGCGGTCGCTGTTGCGCAAATAGGAAGGAAGGAACGACTAAGAAAAAGGCGATGAGCGCGATTGAGAAACGCAAGATTATCCTGTTCACTACAACCCTCTAAAAACTGCGAGTGAAGCCCTGCGTAAGTATTTCATGAACTTATTGGGGCGTGGGAGCCTGAATATAGCGAATACAATCGAAGCGAGCAAGGTTGTGCGCCGCAACTGTGCCGAGGCAACAAAAAACTTCGCCGCAAGGAAGAAACGATTAAAGGGACCAAACCTCCAGCAACTCATCGTCAGGAAATTGTCTGCCGAAACTCCATTCTCCCACCGGCCCAAACCACGACGCGTTTAAAACAACTACCGCGGAAAGAGGTCTGCTTGACGGCCCTTTGAAGCCGTCCGTAGAATGAACTAACCAATGGCGAAAAGCGTATTCCAGAAAACCTTGATCGGTGAGATCAGTTAAAAGGAGTGTTTACAAAATGAGTAGTCCTTTTCAAAGGGAAGAACCTGAATCGCCAGAGAAAGTAGACGATCTAATGATCAGAGATGATGATGTAGACGACGCTGAAGACACATCGCGAACGGCAAACTCGGTTAGAGACATCGCTTCGCGGATCCCTGAATCGTTGAGTGCCATCGGCAGAGATATCAGCCGGACGATTGAAAGGGCCATGTCCGCCAAGGACGACTACGTTGTCGCGGTGAGAATCTCGCCAGAAGCACAAGATAAGCTGGAACAACTGGTCCAAGCGGGAGTTTTTCGGAATCGTGCTGAGGCAGCCGGGTTCCTGATCGACGAAGGCATTAAAACTCAATCGGCACTGTTCGAGAGAGTTCAGCAGAAGCTTGCGGAAATCGAACGTCTTCGCGCGGAGCTTCGTGGTCTGATTAATGAAGGGCCGAACTAAAGGCCCTTCTTTCCCCCTTTTTACTCCCTATCAAAAAACGAGCCGTTCCCTCGCGCGGGCCGAAAGAACGTCCCAGGAGCAACGAATCAGGAAACGAGATCACTGTGGCTGAAACTTTTCAACTCCCACCTACCTCCATCGAACAATTCACTCTCGCTAACGGCCTCAGGGTAGTACTAAACGAGGACCACTCTGTCCCGGTAGTTTCCGTTGCGGTCTATTACGACGTTGGCTCGCGCAACGAGAAATTCGGACGCACCGGCTTTGCGCATCTTTTTGAGCACATGATGTTTCAGGGTTCTGAGAACGTTCCGAAGGCGGCACATTTTCAGTACATCTTCAACGCCGGCGGAACAATGAATGGAACCACCTCCACCGAGCGCACCAACTATTTTGAGACTCTGCCGGCCAACCACTTACCGCTCGCTTTGTGGCTTGAAAGTGATCGAATGCGTTCGCTGAAGGTCACCCAGGAGAATTTGGATAACCAACGTCACGCGGTCCAGGAAGAGAAGCGGTTGCGGTATGACAACCAACCCTACGTAAACGCATTTTTAAGAATCAACGAACTTATCTTTAAGAATCCTGCCAACGCACATTCAACAATCGGTTCGATGGAAGATCTCGATGCCGCAACGATCGATGATGTTCGAGAGTTCTTTCGGATCTATTACGCACCTAACAATGCTGTACTAACAATCGCCGGCGATTTTGAGAGAGACGAAGTACGACGTTTGGTCGAACTCTATTTTACCGACATCTCGAGTCAGCCTTCGCCGCCACCAGTTGATGTGAGTGAACCAGCGGAAGTGGCTGCATTGCAGGAGACGTTTTACGACAAACTCGCACCTGCACCGGCGTTTGTACTTGGTTGGAAGATCCCGGCTCGTCGCACTCCCGAGTTTTACGCGCTTTCGCTCGCAAGCGAACTATTATTTGAGGGCGACAGCTCGCGGCTTTATCAGAAATTGGTGAAGGGCGATGAATCGGTAGTTTCGATTCAGGGCGGTTTGGACGAGCGACGTGGTCCATCAGCACTCTACATCTTTGCGCTTCCGAAACCAGGGGAAGATGTCGCCACCATTCGCAGTCAGATTTTTGATGAGATACGACGACTGTCTACCGATGGTCCAACCCAACCCGAGATGGAGAAGTTGCGCAACTCTCTTTGCAACGACGCTGTTCGGGGTCGCCAGTCAACCATGTATCGGGCACAGCGATTGTCTGAATACACGCTCTACGATGGTGACCCTAACGTTTTTGATGCTGAACTCGACCACTATTTAAGTGTGACAGCCGATCAGATTAAGACCGTTGTCAACAAGTATCTCAACGTAGACAATCGCGTAGTACTGGATATCGTTCCCGAAGGTTCGGCTGAAGAACCCGCCACGACGGCTGCATCACCACAGCCTCCCGGTGAACCTAAACAGCCATCTGCGCCGGCGCCACAAGTGCCATCCCGACCATCAGCACAGCCCCCTAAAACCACTGAGCCGGAAGTGGTGGAGATCGAAGGCGAAAAACCTCATCCAGAGAAACCGGAACAACCAGCAGATCCTCCGAAGCACACAAGACCAGGGTCGGGACCATTACATCCATGAATATGAGTTCGACAGAAACCGTCCGTCAAAAACCGCCACCAACATTACCGGCTCGTCCGATCCACATTCCGCGACCTTTTGAAACTACGCTTTCAAATGGACTCCAGGTTGTCATCGTCGAAGATGGTCGTCTGCCTTTGATCAGCTACCGGCTGACATTTCGCTCAGGTGATGCACAAGATCCTACGGAACTGCCCGGTCTCACAGACTTGATGGCGGGGCTGTTAACTGAAGGCACCGAGTCTCGAACCAGTCTCGAGATTGCCGACGAAGTAGCGCGAATAGGTGCGTCACTCACCGCTGGAGCAAATTCAGACTACACGACCGTTGCGTCGTCTTCACTCGCGAACTTCAGCGATCTTGTTTTGGAGTTGATGGCTGATGTGACTTTGCGGCCTTCGTTTCCTGAGAACGAGGTTGAGCTCAGCAAACAGAACACGATCGAAAGTCTAAAACAGCAACGGGCCCAACCGTCGTTTCTTGCAACTGAAGTGGTGTCGCGCGTGATGTATGGCGAACATCCTTACTCAGTCGTGGCGCCGACGCCCGAGTCCATCACGGCCACCACGCGCGATCGTTTGGTTTCATTCCGTCGTGCCCGACTTATACCGAACAATGCCGTTTTGATTCTGGTCGGTGATCTGAAAGCTGAACAGGTGTTAAAGCGCATCGAGCAGTTGTTTGGCGAGTGGACGCCTGGAGAGATTGCGGTTGAAAACTTTCCTGCTCCTCCGGTGCGAACCTCTCGTTCCGCATACATCGTTGATCGACCCGGATCTGCTCAGTCAAACATCGTGATCGCGAACGCTGGAATGACTCGCACTAGTCCGGACTACTTTCCGATGCTGCTGATGCATACGGTCCTCGGCGCGAATGCTTCTTCCCGTTTGTTCATGAATTTGCGTGAAGAGAAAGGCTACACCTACGGCGCCTACTCGACTCTCGATGCCCGACGCAGCGCCGGAACGTTTCGCGCCAGTGCTGAGGTCCGCACACCAGTTACAGGCGATTCCTTGAAGGAGTTCTTCTACGAGCTGAACAGAATTCGAAACGAGAAGGTGTCTCAAAAAGAGATCGATGATGCCAAGTCGTACCTGACAGGAGTCTTTCCGATTCGTCTGGAGACCCAGGAAGGATTAATTGATCAATTCGTACAGATCAAAATGTTTGGACTGCCAAAGGACTATCTCGAAACGTATCGCGATCGAGTCCAGGCGGTAAACATCGATCAGATCAGGGACGTTGCCAGCAGGTATGTAACGCCGGACCAGGCCGCAATCGTGATAGTCGGTGATGGCCGGCACATCATCGAACAGGTTGAGCCCTACTCCGGCGAGATCGAGTTCTACAACACAGCGGGAAAGAGAAAGGATCGACCATCGACTGCTCCCCCCAGTGCGGCCAGTATTAGCAGCATCGCCGGAAAATGGTCGCTGGAAATCGACACGCCTCTCGGACAAACAATTCCCGCTGTTCTTACTGTGGAGGAACTTCCTACCGGGCTTGGTGGGAAGGTTGAATCTGAAATGGGCGATGCCGTTCTTACGTCCGTAGAACTCAATCAGCACGAGTTCACAGCCACACTCTCATTCGATATGGACGGCCACACTTTTGACGCGCAGATAGCCGGAGAGATAGCTGGGAATCAGATGACCGGAACGATCAGTTTGCAGAACACCCCACCACTGTCCTTCCATGGCGCGAAGGAATAGTCAGGCAAAATTCCTTTCCGCACGAGTCACAAAAACAAAACCGCCCGGCATGGCCTTTCATGCCGGGCGAAATCACAGGAGGAACCGAGTGTTATGGTTGTCGCTATAATTGCGACATTCCGTTTAACCTCAAACCTTCAGATGCTGTTGACCTTTCACCGGTTGCTTAACTGGTAAGTCAGGGGTCACGCTCGCAGCTGCCGCCGCTCGCTCTAAGCCTCAAATTCACCAAAGCTGTTTATCATTCACACAAAGCTTTTGTTACCGCTCGTAACGAAGCACCAGCCCGTCCGCTCCGACTGCCCATCCAATCTTCTTTTGAAAATGAAGCGCGTAAAGGTTTGCTTTTGTTGATGCTGATTGTCCGATCCAATTCCGCCCGCCATCACTTGAGCGGAGAATCGTTCCACCCCGACCTACCGCCCAACCGTCATCGTCATTTAGAAACTCAACGCTTAACAACGTCGAACGAGTTTCACCCGTGACTGGCTCCCAATGCTCTCCGCCGTCTATCGTACGCAGAATCAATCCTCGTTCACCGACTGCCCAGCCTCGTTTTTCATTGCGTATGTCGACGTGATAGATCGTGCCGGTAGTGCCTGACTCCTGTTTATTCCAAGTCAGTCCGCCGTCGTCAGTCTTAAGAATCGTCCCACCAGCGCCAGCAATCCAACCGCGTTTGTCGTTGTCAAAATCGAGATGAATCAACTCGAGCCGGCTGGGTGCCCTTCGTCTTTGCCAAGTCTCGCCGCCGTCTTCTGTGTAGACAAGGATGCTGTCGATCACTTGATCACGCTTGCTGACTGACCCAACAACCCAGCCTCTCTTCTTACTGGAAAAGCGTACGCTATAGAGTTCTACGGACGCGCCATCGAAATCCCGTGACAGGAACCTGCGCACTTCGGTCCAACGTGTCCCACTGTCTCGTGACACAAAGATTGCATTGCCGGCCAAAAGGAATCCGTCTTCCTTGTCCCGAAAATAGATATCGTTAATTGCATCGGAAGTGCCGACAATTTGCTGGACCCAGCTGCGACCTCCGTCATCGGTGCGACTGAGATAGCCGTTGTCGCCACCAACCCAGCCCCGCTTGCTGTCCAGGAAAAATACGGTGTTCAGGTCCTGTCCGGTTGGTCCAACTTTCATCGATACCCAACCCTCTTGTGCGAGACAAATTGCAGTGACGCTGATCAGAAAACCTGTAACGAAGAGTAATCGTGCGAGCTGTAGTTGTAGTTTCATTCGTTGGCCGGGCTCTAAAAACTTTCTTTAAACTTCACCGTGGG
>DATBMP010000387.1:0-11013 GCA_036554845.1 Pyrinomonadaceae bacterium | reverse complement strand
CTGATAGTACGTGGATCCAAACGTCCATCAATCGGAAAGGTGCCATCGGCAATGAACGAGGCCTGCCACCACGAGTCAGCGATCTTGCGTGCGTATGTCAAATACCTCTCATCGCCAGTGCGGTAGTAGTTGATGTACTGGCAAAAGGCGAGATCGTAGTAGTTGAGATTGACGTAAGCATCCGCAACGTCACCAGTCAGACTTGAAACCGCCAATCCCGCCCCTGAGTCTTCCTGCCAGGGCGCCGTCAGCGTCAGATGCGTGTCGTCTTGAATGCTGGCGAGGTAGTAACTCCGCTTGATCCCCTTCATGTCGGTGATCAAAACGTAATAGTTGTTCGCGGCTCCGGGAAACTCAGTCTTGAAGCGAGTGCCGGTGCCAATCACAACCTTGCTGCCACGCTCGACCTTCACATTGCCTCGCAGTAGATTTCCTGTCGGCGCGGAAACCGGAAATGCTTCACCCAACTCTGTACCCTTGGTTCGGGCGTTTTGATCAAACCAGGGAAAAGGATTCAAAGGACTGCCGGATCGCAGTTGCGGACCGATGATGAATTCAAGCTCGGGAGTCGGGAACTCAACGAGATGGACCGCCTCTGCGCCCCACGCGCTCTTCGAAGAGTCTGCGACTGTTGTCGCAGGCTGTCTTGCCGTAACAGTCTTTGGCCGCTGCTCGTAACCACACGCGGCAGACCAGGGCGTGACACACAAACAGAAGCAAGCCAGTGTTACCTGCACTCGTGAAAATAACTTAAATGACAAGCAGTTCATACGACACGAGTCGTCTTTATCGACTCACTGATTAGTTCTTGCTTGGGGAGATTTGAAATTGGGCGTGCAACAATCACGACGCATTGCAACTTCAACCCGTTGCTTAAATTAACACTGCGTCAATATTGATGTCACAAGGCGTCGCAGTCCTAGCGGACTCGAGCATGCGAAGACATCCAATCGTCGCACGCGCTCCGTCACGCACAGTGACTTGGGGGTCATGACCAGTGCGGAGGCTCTCAACAAATGCAGCCATCTGGTCCGCATACCCCTTTTCAGCCCACCGTCGAGAACTGGCGCGTTTTGAAGAGGACTTTATAGTCAGGTTCTTAAAATCTTCACTGATCGCGGCAACGCCCTGTGCGAAAACTTCTACGTGCTCTCCACCTGACGTTGAGCTCCCGACGGTGCAATAGGTCAGGTTTCCAATCGAGCCATCGGCAAACCGGAAGCTCGCGACGATATTGTTTTGACCAATAGGATCTGCTTTCCCGGTTGGCAAGGTATAGGCAGAAACATTTATCGGCTCCGAATCGATCAGCCAGTACATCAGATCAACGAAGTGGCAACCTTCACCCACAACCGCTCCACCGTACGCCGGATCGGCGGCCCAGAACGAGCCGGTCAAGCCAGGCGAATTCATGCGGCAGTTGATGACTGCAGGAGATGTTCGATTGGCGAGCGCTCGCTTTTGCTCAATGTAAAAAGGTGCGAAACGGCGATTGAAACCGACGGTCAACTGTTTACCCGTTTCGATGACGGCGCGATTGAGTTCGACACACTCGTGCTCGGTCAACGCCATAGGCTTCTCAAGGAACACATGCTTGCCTGCACGCAACGCAGCGAGTGCTTGTTCGAAATGATACTGATGCCTGGTCGCTATTAACACGACATCGATTTCGGGGTCTGCCAGGATCTCTTCATATGCTGAAGTTGAATACCTGGCGCCAAACCGCTCGGCGTAGCTCTTCCCCCTGGCGCCGCTTGCAGACTGAACTGCGTGAAGCGTCACTCCCGAGATTTTCTTTAGATTCGGAAGATGCTCCCAACGGGCCAGATTTCCCGCTCCAATCAACGCGAGTCGAAGGTCTCCATCTTTTCGCGCTGGTCGGGCGATGTTCAGCCGTCGTCGCGGTTCGAATGTCGTCTCCGACTCTGCGGGCACGGGGTAGCGCAACAACACAGCCAAGCTGTTCGTCGCAGGATCCATGATTGTCTGATAGGCCTGTGCTGCTTCATCGAGATCGAACCGATGAGTAATCAGCGAGTCGAGTTTGACGTGGCCGCGATCCACGAGGCGCAGAAACTCAGCCATGTTTCGGTTTTCCGTCCAGCGAACATACGCGAGCGGATAGTCCTTCCCCTGTTTCTCATACGCAGGATCGTAGCTGCCTGGTCCATATGCGCGCGACATGAAAAGCTGAAGTTCCTTGATGTACATCTCATCGCGCGGCAGATCCAAAGGCATCGCACCGACGATAACCAACCTGCCACGGTCGCGACAGATGGTGATTGCCTGCTGCACAGGAGCGGCGGTCTTTGCCGCAGCGGCGACGATTACACAATCCACGCCGCGACCATCGGTGAGAGCTTTGATCTCTGCAGGTATTGACGAACCGCCTAACAACCCAAAGTCAGCGCCGTTCTCTTTCGCAAGCTCCACGCGATCCTGTTTCATGTCGACAGCAACGACGACCCCGCCCTGCACACGCACCAATTGCGAAACTAGTTGCCCGACAAGGCCCAATCCAATTACAGCAACAACGTCGCCAACTCCGATTTGAGCAATCCGCAGAGAGTTCATGGCGATGCTGCCAAGTGTCGTAAAGCAAGCATGCTCAAATGGAACGCCATCAGGAATCTTCACTGTCAGGTTCCGTCCAGCTAACACGGTTTCGGCGTGTCCTGTTCCTTCTCCGCCGTAAGCGACACGATCACCGAGTTCAAGATCTTGAACCGTGTCGTGTTTCTCAACCACAACTCCTGCGCCCGAGTAACCCAGCGCTGCATACTCACTGAACTTCGCGCGCACTTCCGACATGGTGCGCAACGGTCCTTGCTGCTTCATCACCTCCCAAACTTTGCGCAGGTGTGAGGGGTTTTCGGCAACCTCTTTGACAACACCGTCCTGATGAATATCGGCGGTTTCCGTTCCGCTGCTGATCAACGAATAGAAGGGTTTAATCAAAACATGGTGCGGCAACACGACGGGGTCGGGAACATCGCCCACCACAATGTCTTTCAAACCTTTACGAAGGACTTGTTTCATATCTCCTCAAACACGTTCACAACGACGCAAGGTGGCCACGAATTTCTTCGACGCGCGCGGCCCAACTCTCACTTCTTATCAACTCACTACGAACTGCACTTGGACCAGGGTCGGATAATGCGGACTCGACTTCACGCACAAAAGAATCAGGGTCATGACCGATCCGGCACTGATTCAAAACCTCAACTTCAGGGATTGCTGTGGAAACAACAGGTAAACCCGCCGCCAGGTATTCGCGCACCTTCAACGGGTTCGCGTTCAAGGTCAATTCGTTGATGCGGAACGGCATCAATGCGACATCAAACCCTTTGCAGTATGCCGGCAGATCTTTATATGGCTTTCGGCCGAGCAGATGCACGTTCGGCACTTCCTCAAGCACTTTCGTATCGGTGGTAGCCTTTCCGAGTAGCACCATCGACCCTCGGGGAAACGTCTTCGCTACGTGGGCCATCAACTCTAAATCTACCCAATCAGCTATTAGTCCAAAAAAGCCGATCACCGGACGCGGCAATTTGGCGATCTCTTCGGGCACCACTGTCTCCGGATCGACTGCCTTCCTGAAGTGATCAAAGTCAACACCGTGCCGGACGATAACGGTTCGTTTATTGAATGGCGCCTTGGATTGATAAAGAAGGTCGGCCGAGACGATGACGATATCGGCGCGACGCATGAGTTGTTGCTCAAGTTCAGCCAAGGAGTTCGACGAAACGCCAGAGAACGCGGTGTATTCATCAACACAGTAGTAAATCAACTGCTCTTCGCCCAACTCGCCCGCAATAACTGCGGCCGCAGGATTGAAGACGAAATTGATAGGACTACGAAACCCGAGACTCTTCATCGCCCGCTTAACCTGAAACTTGAGTAGACCGCGGTTCAAATCTCGAATGCTGGGCTTGCCGTAAACAGGAATCGCCAGCGGGTTCAAGACGAAGATATTGGGTTCTGGTTCGGTAAGTGGGGTCGTGGCAGCTTTCAACTTTTTGAAGGCGCGCGACATGTCTGCTTTCGAAACCGTCGGCGCGCGATAGCCGATCGAGTTAACCCACAGAATCCGGTTGTCACGCGCGAGAACGCGCATCAGGTGCGTCTTGGATAACGGGTCGCCGCTCCAATCGTGACTGAAGCAGAGAATGTCCCGCCCTCGCAGAGTATTGGACGGCACCAATGGCGCGTCGTTAATCTGTTTTTGAATCGTCAATTGCATTCTGGTTGCGAGATCGCTTTCATTCTCAACTCAAAAGCTCTCATTCTCATTCTCGCTTGAGTTCTCATTCTCACGGGGCTTCAGCCGGGTCTCGGATTTCCGTCGCTGAGCCGGGTGTAAATGATTCTTAATTTGACGCCGCATTCGCGCAGACCTCAACCCACTTAAGCGACCGCTAGAGTTTCTCTTGTCTGTGTTTGTGGGGCCTTCATACTCTCGCCATCAATAAACTGCCGTTGCCAGATCTCAAAGTTAAGCAGCATCCACAATCGTTCGCTGTGGTCCATCCCAGACTGATGTTCTGCCACCAACTTCTTGACATAACCGGGATCAAAAATCTCCCGAGCGAGTGAACGTTCGCCTAATACATACTCATCCACCGCACCGCGAAACGGTCCACGGAACCACGTTCCCAGAGGCACCGGAAATCCCATCTTGCCCCGTTTCAAGATCGGTTCGGGCAAGATGCCCTTCATACTCTCTCGCAAAATGTGCTTGGTGCTCATACCTCGCAACTTCATCCGCTCCGGCAATCGCGCCGTTAACTCGACCAGTTTGTGATCAAGAAACGGCACCCGGCTTTCGACCGAAGCCGCCATACTCATCTGATCTTGTTTCATCAAAAGTTCATGCAGGTATGTTTTTGTGTCGGCATAGAGCAGTTGGTTCAGAACAGTGTCCGCGTCTGACTGTGAAAGCAGTTGTCTGACACCGGCATATGGATCCAATTCCCCGATCTGTTCCTGGGCCGAGCGGGTTAACAGATCTCGCTGCGTGCCGCGCCGGAAAACACCGAAATTGTCGAAGTACAGACTCTCGATATCTGCCGGCATACAAAGGAACGTGCGAGTCAACTTGCGCCGGACCAAAGAGCTGTTCGGCAAGCTTTCGATACTGCGCTGCACCAGATTGCGCAAGCTACTAGGCAAGCTTGAGTAGCGTTTGCCAAACTTGAGGTTGTAAACCGTCTTCCGATATCGATAGTAACCCGCCAGCATCTCGTCACTACCTTCACCCGTAAGCACGACTTTGACATGTTGCGAAGCAAGGTGCGAAACAAAGTAGAGCGGAACCGAGGCCGGGTGGGCCAGGGGCTCGTCTTCATGCCAGACCAGTTTTGGCAGTGCCGCAAAGAACTCCTCAGGCGACACGATGATCTCGTGATGATCGGTCTTGAATCGATCTGCCACGAGCCGGGCGTATTCGAGTTCGTTTGCTTCCTTTTCTGCAAAAGCAACCGAGAAGGTCTTGATCGGATCAGAGACCAGTTCACTCATCACGGCAGCGATAGCCGAAGAGTCGATGCCTCCCGAAAGAAACATTCCCAGAGGCACATCAGCCATCAGTCGCAGCCGCACCGAAGTGCGAAACATATCCAACCACTCGGCGACATACTCTTCATCGCTCTTTACCGGACTATCATCATGAGAAGAAAAATGGAGGTCCCAGTACTTCTTAATCTTTACTTGCCCATCACGCCACAGTAGCCAATGGCCTGGCAGCAAACGTTTGACGTTCTCGAACAGCGTCTCTTCACCGGAAGGCGCATGGTTGGCAAGATAATCGGGGAGAACTCGATAGTTGAGTTTAGGAGTAACTGCACCAGCGGCAAGCAACGACTTTATTTCGGAGGCAAAGTAGAATGAGCCGTCGTCAGTGTGCGTGTAGTAGAGAGGCTTAACACCAAGACGATCACGCGCGATGAAGAGCTCCTTTTTCCTGCGGTCCCAAATTGCGAAGGCAAACATGCCGCGCAGATGTTCAACCACACCTGGGCCGTGCTCTTCGTAGAGATGCAGGATCGTCTCAGTATCACAATGCGTATGGTATTCGTGACCGCGTGCTTCAAGTGGTTCACGATAATCCGCGTGGTTATAGATCTCGCCGTTGTACGTGATCTGTAACGATCCATCTTCGATTGTCATCGGCTGATGACCCGCTGCCACGTCAACGATGCTCAGCCGACGGTGGCCCAAACCGACGTTGCCTTCTACGAAGATGCCGCTGTCGTCTGGTCCACGATGGACCAAACAGTCTCGCATCCGCACGAGCACCTCGGGTTCAAGCCTCCGGCTGGAACGATCTGACAAAGCTATTCCGTTAATTCCACACATTGTCTCTCTAAATAACCTAACGAAGGTTCGAGAATAACGACTCGAGCTCGTCAGTCGCCACATCGTCCTGGGCAGTTTCGACGTGAACCTGATCTCCCAAAGTGCTCAATACAAGATAATCGATCCGTTTTCCGGATTTGAGAATATCGCGCCCCTCTAGTTGAAGCGTCTGTCCACCAATCAACACCAGCTCCTCAGGCGTTCGAGCACGTGGCGTGGCAAATCGCGCCCATGTCAACTCAAAATCCGAAGAGAGTTTGGCGGTCTCTGCCGGCCCGGCTGTCTCCCCGGGCAGCCCGCGCAGCATCAGCAGGTCGCGCTTGTCTTCAAAATCAATCTCAAACGCCCGGCCCTCCAACGCCTCAATTTCGCGTACCGTCGGCCGCTCTTTCAGACCTGTAACTTGTGGCAACAGAAAGGTTACGAGCTCCTCAAACCCTTTCATCCACACTGAAAAGAAGAAAAGCGGCGCCTTCTCCTTTTCACCATAACACGACGAAACCCAGCCTTGTTCCCTGCGCCACTCGCCGGATTTGGCAAAAGTCATCAATTCCAGACGCGTGGTGTGCCCATTTTCACTGACCACCTGGACTCCGTTGTTGTGGCTGTGCAGTGGCGCCACGCGAGGATCGAAATGGAATCCCAGCTCCAGCAGATGGTCGCCGCGCGAAACTACCCGGTCAATAATCACCCAATAATCGTTCTTGAGAAAAAGGATGCTTCGCGTGTGGGTAGCGGCGTTAGGGAGTCGCTCGTAACCGTCGTGCGATGCCGCTACATAATCAAAACGCTTTTGCGTGATCCACGCGTGCCGCTCGCATTTGGCAATTGATTGCCAGGAGAATGGACCATGCGGAACAGACGACGACTCATGATCCAAAGTCAACGTATTGTGAGCGGACGAACCGCGGAACCAATCGCGCAGCTCAGTGTTGCCCGTGTAGGTGTACGTCCCGGGATCCACCAGCAAAGTGCAACCGTTCGCAGCGAGTTCGAATGAGAGCGCGTCGGCATGGGCATGTCCGCAATTGCTAAACCCGTGTGGGCCACAGTCGAAGAGAAGAAAATTCGCAGTCGGTGTCCAACCGTCACGCATTACGTAATAGCCACCACTTTCAAATGCGATTGACTGTTGGTTTGGCTCTTTCGACTGGATCGAATCGAAAGCAGCCAGGCCCGATGTACCAAGCAGCCACATCGTCTCTTCCGCCACTTCACCGGCAACAAATTTATAGTCTGGTCGATTGAACAATGCCGCGCCCGTGGAGAGAGCCGCGCGAAAATCGTTGGGCCTCGGACAATCAAAACGAAGTAGCTTGCCACCGTCATCATCGCCAAAGATCGGACTCGTACCATCAGGTCGCGTGATATACATCAGATGGTCCAACAACTTCTGCAGGTGTTCGGCGATTACTGGTGCATATGTCTCGCCTGCCTGCTGGGCCAGAATGAAGAAGTGCGTGTAGAAG
This sequence comes from Pyrinomonadaceae bacterium, assembly GCA_036554845.1. Taxonomy (GTDB): domain Bacteria; phylum Acidobacteriota; class Blastocatellia; order Pyrinomonadales; family Pyrinomonadaceae; genus PSRF01. The sequence goes on along the minus strand of DATBMP010000387.1, from coordinate 3,187 downwards.
TCGACGGTATAACGATGGTAGTAACTCGACTGTTCGAAATAGACACCGTCCGGCTGAACGTGACGCGGCAGCTGCTCCAGCAGAATGTTCTGCGCGGTGTTGCGCCAACGACTCGCGTCTCGAAACTCCGGCAATAAACTTCCGAGATAGAAGAGACCGAGCGCCTCGCCTGTCAGATGCGTATTCGGACTCGAGTAAGTCGAAAGGTACTTCTCCAAATGACGCGCATGCAGGTAGAGATACTTCAGGAACCGAAGAAAGATATCGGGAGTCAGTTGAGGCGAGTTCTTGAAAAAAGCGAACGCCCACAACCAGGAGATCGATCGGAAGGCAACTTCTAAAGCACTGAGCCAATTCAGTCCCAGAGTTGGAGGATTGCTATCCATCCACGACACCAGGTGCGACACGAACAGCTCGGCGTGACGTTCATCCCGAGTGATCCAATATGCGCGGCCAAGCGTTATGAAGTGTTGATGCCGATTCAATTCCCAGGTGATCTTCTTGTCACCGGTAATACCTGCATCGAGTTCACCAATCTCACTCCAGTGGACCAACGGTGATCGCTTGCCACTCAGCGGTTCCAGGTGCCAATCAACTGGGGAACCAAAAAACAGGTCGCGCAGGCCCAGGAGATCAAAGCGACCCTCTTCCATTCGCCGCGCTTGCACAATCAAGTGGTCTACATGTTTTGGAAAGCGTCTCTGTAATTCTTCGACAATCGCCGGCTGGTCAGCAAACGATGCAAAGAACGTCTCCTCAATACGGCCGCGAAAGTGATTGAGAAGCTCGGCAGCAGAACGTCCACGACTTTGAATCAGTGTCATGAATCGAGCATCGTCCGGTAAACCGCCCGACCAACCTTTACGTTCGGCTAGAACAGAAAATTTCTGCGAGGCGCGCACACGCAACTCCTCAAAACTCCGGCCTTTTAGTTTTTTCAGTCTATTAGTTGGATTCATGTTCGGAGCCGCAGTTGCAGGCTACGCAAAATACGTTCTTGAAGAATCTCAATTCCTGGTTGGCGGCTTGCCGCATTCATTGCGGTAAGCCTCCGGCTTACCGTGGCCTTTCTGGGGTTTGCCTAGGCTGCGCCTCAAAAATTGGCCTTTGAGGCTTAGCCTCAAAACTCTGTGTGCGGTCTCCGGTAAGCCGTAGGCTTACCGCAATGGGGGCGGCAAAGCCGCGCAACTTCAGGTGCAATCTTGGCGCTGGGTGGCTCAACCTAAAACGTGTTAAGTCCCGAGATCTGGACTGGGATTATGCTGGGGGTTTGTTGTTTCAGTTCGAGCTTCGACAAAAAGCTTTTCTGTGTTTGCAGTAATATCAAGTGGCCCTCTCGCTATCTGGTGATACAGCTTGAGCCACTCTTTCTGCACCACTGGCCAACTAAAGTTACGACAGTGCTCTCTTGCGTTGTGCGCGATTCGTGAAGCCAACTCTTCATCCCGCAAAAACCGGAGCGCAGCGGCAGCCATCGCTTCATGATCGTTGCGCGCGATCATCAAGCACGTCTCTTCGTGCGTCACGATGTATGGGATACCACCCGCGTCAGTTGTTACTACTGGAAGGCCGGCGGCAAGACACTCGACGATGGAGCTCGGCATGTTGTCGAGATCGGTCGCGGTTAGATAAACATCGGCGCTGTCATACATCGCGGGCATGTCTTTGAAAGGCACGCCGCCGATGAATTCGATGTTGCGCAATTCCAAGTCTCGGGCAAGTTGCTCGAGTTCAGAGCGCATCCATCCCTCACCCGCGACTGTCAGGCTGGCTTCAGGCACTTCCTTTTGAATCAACGCAAAGGCCCGCAATACACAGCCGACGTTATAAAGTGGTTCGAGTAATCGACTGGTCAAAAACACCGGGCGAAGCGGGCGCCGATCGCGAAACTGAAATCGATCGAGCTCTACGATATTCGAGATGGCCTGGGCCTTCAGACCGAACCGCGCAAACACATCCACCAAATAACCCGAGGGCACAACAACAACGTCGGCCATACGGATCGTTGGAATTGCCGTGCGCCAATTCTGCAAGTGGTCCTCAGCTTCCCCGCTGCGGTAATTGAGAATCACTTTCTTGCCGTAGAGCTTACCGATGAGAATCGCGGGCATGGCCGACAACATGTACGAGTAATAGGAAGCCGAGAAAACGTGAAGCACGTCATACCGTGCAGCGCGCACTACCAGCTGGACCCAGTAAAGCAAGGTCGTCAAGATCGTGCGCACATACTTGATCCTTTGGAGTTGTCTGAATGGACCAGGAAGTCGTGGGTTCACCGCTTGAAACGCGACATCTAACGTGGGCTCATTTTCAAGATGACCACGGAGACGCGCGCATTGACGCGATTGTCCGCCAAGCATGTCGAGCGATGGCGCAACCAGCAGCACCCGCAAGCGGGGCTGATTTGTCTCCGATGTTAGATTCTCAGTCTGCTCACTCATAGCTGCTTACTACTATGACTGTCGCCTGGCGTGATCACACCGACGGTCTCTTTGCAGATTTTTTCGGAGTAAGGCTGCGCGCGTGCCAACAGATCACCATAGAGATCCAGTGTCCGTTGCAGTTGTGCTTCACTCGAAAATTTTTCTTCGACGATCTGTCGACCTCGAGTCCCCATTGCGCGAGCTCTTGCTGGATCCCGCAAAAGCTCGATTATTCGTGCAGCCAACGATTCATAGTCACCCGATCGCACCAGGTAGCCAGTCTCTCCCTCAACAACTGCTTCTCGTGCTCCGCCGACATCAGTAGCCACGACCGGGCGTCCCGCTGCCATGTACTCGAGAATTGAATTGGAGAAACCCTCAGACTTCGAGCTCAACACACAAATGTCAGACAACTCTAGAAGTTCGGCCACGCGGGCGCAGCGACCAACGAACAACGCGGCCTCCGCGAGTCCCAATTCAGCTGCAAGATCACGAAGTGGAGTCGTTAATTCACCTTCCCCGGCGAGAATGAATCGCGTTTCAGGAATTGCTTCGAGTACACGCCTGGCCGCGCGTAAAAAAGTCGGATGATCTTTCAACTCGATACGCAGGTTCGCAAGGATGGTCACAAAGCGATAGTTCTTGTCGGAAGGCAAATTAAAAGAGCTGAGTGCTTGCCCTCGATTAAAGTCAACGGGCAGTGCGACGCGTTGCAGATCGAGTCCGTTGTGAATCGTGACGGTTTTATTAGCCGGAACGCCTTC
>DATBMP010000342.1:0-4074 GCA_036554845.1 Pyrinomonadaceae bacterium | reverse complement strand
GGATCTTCAGATCTGCCAACAATGGTCCAGCCGTAATACCCATCGTTTGAATGACGCCGATCTGGGCGAGAAGGTTCTCCATGAAGTAGCCCGGACGCAGATGAAGTACGTTCAGCCCTGGTATTTGATTCAGCGTTTGTTCGAGATGATGCAGTCCTGCGATTGGCCCATTTCCGCTCGGCTTATCGGCTCCAACGCTGCTCAGACTCACCGCGTACTCCACTCCGGCTTGTCGGATCGCGTCGGCGATTGCCTTGGTTGCTCGGTCCTGGTCGCCGCGATAGTTCTCACTAGTCATGTTCGGCGGGATCATTGCGTAGACGGCGCGCGCACCGGTGAAAGCCTTTGCGAGTGCTGGCGCATCGTAAACGTCGGCGATGGCGGCCTCTGCTCCTTCCGAAGTCAACGCTTGCAATCGACCCTGACTCCGACCGACCACGCGCACTTTTTGATTCAGTCCTAACAAGGTTTTGGCAACAACGCTGCCAGTGTTTCCACTCGCTCCGATGATCACGTACATAAATGCCTCCGGTGTTTTGACGGATTAATTGTGTTGGGGGAAGGCGCGACAAATATAACTTATTCGTTGAGCAGAAGAACGCTTGACCAGAGATGCGACGGGCTAGCCCGTGAACATCTCAAATTTTGTTTCAACTTTCAGCAGCACGAAGCGTGACCACCACGGCCAAGCCCGCGGCATCTCAGGTACCGTATCGCACCTTCATAGCAGCAGAGATGAGGGACCACCGTGGCAGCTCCCTCTTTCACGACTACCCACCGGATGAAATTTGGTTTTTAATATAGACGCTCACCCAGTCCAATACATTAAAAGCTATCTATTCAGTTGAAAGGAGTGTCCCTTCACATGTCTCGCACAGTTCCTTGCTTACTACTCGCAGTGATTATTGCTGTCCTTCAGTCCATGCCGGTTCAAGCGCAGAGCAACCCGACTCGGACAGTTCCCAAGATCCAGTTTGAAAAATACAAACTGTCCAACGGCCTCAACGTTATCCTGCACGTTGATCGAAAACTTCCGGTGGTCCACGTCAATCAATGGTTCCACGTCGGCTCCAAAAACGAGCGCGCCGGTCGCAGCGGCTTCGCACATCTGTTCGAACACATGATGTTTCAAGGATCAAAGAATGCCAGCCGTGAATACTTTGAATACGTAGAGACCGCAGGCGCGAACCTTTTCGAAGGCGGTGTGAACGGCACGACCAATCAGGATCGAACCAACTACTTCGCTACAGTTCCATCCGGAAACCTCGAAAACATTTTGTGGCTCGAGGCAGATCGTCTTGCAACGCTTCCCGACGCACTAACGATCGAAAAATTGAACAATCAACGCGACGTGGTCAAGAACGAGCGGCGACAAGGACTGGAGAACCAACCCTATGGTCGTTGGTTTAAGCTGGTTGCAGAGAACTTGTATCCAAACCGTCATCCTTACGCCAACGACGTGATCGGAATTCACGAAGACCTGACAGCCGCATCTTTGGATGATGTCAAAGAGTTTTTCCGTACTTACTACACGCCCAACAACCTGTCGCTGGTGATTGCGGGTGACTTTGATCCCGCTGAAGCCAAACGGCTGGTCGAGAAATACTTTGGAACTATTCCCGCTGGACCAGCGCTGGACCGTCCGGTCAAAGGAACACCATCGTTGGATGGCGAACGCATCGTTGAAGTGAACGATCGTGTGCCACAAGAGCGCACCTACTTCGCGTGGCATTCGCCCGCGTACTTTGATACCGGCGATGCGGAGCTCGGGCTCGTCGCGACAATCCTCAGCGACGGGATTTCCGCTCGTTTGAACAAGGCCTTGATTTACGATCGTCAACTCGCATCGAACGTCGCTGCTTTTCAAAGTGGCCAACCCTTGACCGGTTCCTTCATCATGTGGGTAACGGCGCGACCTGGCGCGAATCTTACGCAGATCGAACAGATCGTGACGGAAGAGATCGCACGTCTTGCGAAGGAGGGACCAACTGAAGCGGAACTCAATCGTGCGAAGACAAAGTGGGAATCAGGTTTTATCAGTGGCCTCGAACGCATTGGCGGCTTTGGCGGAAAATCGGATCGGCTAAATCAATACAACACTTATCTTGGCAATCCGGACATGTTCGAAGCCGACTTCGCACGCTTCGGTGGTGCCACTCGTGAAAGCGTACGCGTTGCGACCGACAAGTGGCTCAACACGCGGAATCGTTTACTGGTCCGATTCCATCCCGAACCTTCGGGACGCGAACTTCAGGTTGCACTCGATCGCAGTAAAGAGCCTCCACTCGGTGGTGATAAACCTTTCCGAGCCCCGGAAGTTAAGACAGCAAAACTCGAACACGGAATTGAGCTGTTTGTTGTTGAGCGCACAGATTTGCCAAAGGTCTCGCTGGCACTTGCGACGCGTGCAGGTGGTATCAATGAACCAGCAGGTCGTGAAGGACTCGCGGGAATGACTGCTCGCGTGATGCGTCGAGGCACAAAGACCAAGGACGCGATCGCGATTGACACTGAGTTGGGAGATCTTGGCACAGCACTTTCAGCAGGAAGCTCGCGCGAGTTTTCAAGCCTTTCGCTCGAAGTTTTGAAACGGAACACGGATCAGGCGCTGGCGATTATCGCTGACATCGCACGCAACCCTTCCTTTCCGGCTACGGAGTTTGATCGCGAGAAGAAGATTACGCTCGACAACCTTTCGCAACAGGCGAACAACCCGAACGCTGTTGCCCAACGTGTTGCGAACATGTTGGCTTTTGGTCGAGAGCATCCTTATGGCCGCGCCACTCTTCCCGGAACGGTCCAACCTTTAACGCGCGAAGATCTGATCAACTTTCATCAGATGAACTGGAAACCTGGTAGTTCGGCTCTCTTCTTTGTTGGGGACATCACGCTTGCCGAAGCTACTGATTTGGCTCGACGTCACTTTGGTACGTGGACTGGCGGCGCTGCGCCGACGCCCACGATTGCTGCGCCTAAGCCGGTTGGCCCAGGTAAGATCTATCTGGTGGATCGACAAGACGCCGCGCAAACAGTCGTGGCCCACATACTCTCCGCACCTCCGCGTGGTTCGACTGATTACTTTGCGCTCAAACTCGCCGACGCAGTGTATGGCGGCGGCTTTGGCACACGTTTGAACCTCAACCTTCGCGAAAACAAAGGTTACTCCTACGGTGTCTTCTCGTTTCCGTCGCTCTACACAAAGGCAGGGACGTGGATCGCTTCGGGTGGAGTGCAGACGAACAAGACTAAAGAGTCGGTGGTCGAGTTTATGAACGAGTTGAAGTTCATCTCAGGCAGCAAACCGATCAGCGAGAAAGAGTTGACGGCGGCGAAGCTCAATCGCATTCGCGGCTACGCACAGCAGTTTGAATCAGTGGGACGAATTACTCAGCAGATCGCTGAACTGTGGGCGGTGGGTTTGCCGGTGAGTGAGTTGCAACGAGAGACCACTGAACTCGACCGCACCGCACTAGCGGCAGTGAACGCCGCAGCGCAGAAGTACGCGATGCCAACCAACGCAACTCTTCTGTTAGTCGGCGACCGTGCCAAGATCGAGGCTGGCCTGCGTGAATTAAACCTGGGAACAATCGAACTGCTGGACGTCGAAGGAAAACCGATCAGTGGTCCATGATCGCCTGCTCCGCTAGAGAACAATGTTTGGCAAGTCAATCTGTGAAATCTGAGTAATCTGTGGATAGTTCTTCAAGTCAGAATACAGCGCCCCAGTTCAATCATTCTGCGTGCCGAATCACCATCCGCCGATTCGCGCAGACTTCACAGAGTGAAAATCAAAAGATCCGCGAACCAGGCCGGCCAGTCAGATTTGGCAAGTCCATCTGCCAAATCTGGGTAATCTGTGGATAGTTCCTCAGGTCAGAATTAAGCGGCCCCAGTTCAAAATTCTGCGTGCCGAGATTCATCCACCGGGACGCAAATCGTTTCGAGCTTGTAACCGGGTGTCGCGCGTTGTGTAAGTCACCTCATAACACTAGAATGCGCGCCGGGAAATCATTCCCAGATTTCTGGAGGATGACATGAAAACAAAGACGATTGTATTGACGCTGGCGCTCTATT
>DATBMP010000331.1:0-13190 GCA_036554845.1 Pyrinomonadaceae bacterium | reverse complement strand
GCCCCTGGTGCGGACTCGGCCCAAAAGTTTAGCCGGAGGTGCGGAGCCCCAAGAAATTTAGGGTCGACGTTTACGGCAGGGCAAAGCCACAGCCTCACATCCGGCGGCGAAGCCGAATCGGTGGTAGCGATTGATCAGCAGCGTGGCAGCGTGAAGTACCAACAGGGCAGGCCCGTGGTATCACGCTCTCCCACCAACTTTCTTTGTAGCGCCGAACGTGAAGTACCACGGGCAAGCTCGCGGCATCATTCCCGCACTAACGGAAACTTCCACATTAACCAAATCAATCACCATTTGAACAAACGGCGGCCAAGTGAAAGAATTGCCCCGCTCTCCTTATTCGTATCTCTAATCAGGCTTCGGAGGTTTCGCATGTCTTCATTCACCAAGTGCTTTCTTAGATCTATTGGCCCAGCACTCTTCTCGCTCATCCTGTTGCTCCAACCGACCAACTCGCTGGCGCAAAAGAGCACATCATCCACCAATTCGAAGATCAAGACGGTTCAGGTCACTCCTTCCGCTAAAGAAGCCGAGGTAGGTCAAGAGGTGAAGCTCGCTGTCACCGCGACCGATGGTTCGGGCAAGGTTGTGAACGAAAAGCCCTCGACATATTTCGCGGGCCCGTTTGATATCGCTGCTGTTGACGAGAACGGGACTGTGAAGCTCTTCGGTCCCGGTCAAGTTGTGGTTGGTGCAATCGTCGGTGGTAAACCGGGGCTAACTACTTTCATGGTGAAAGCGCCAGGCATCAAGTCGATCAACATTGCTCCACTCAAAACTCCTCTCGTGGTTGGGGGTAGCGTGCAAGTCGAGGCAGTCACTCGAATCTTTAATGGAAATCCGCGCACCGGCGTTCCAATCACCTGGACTTCCGATAATCCACAAGTGGCAACTGTCGATGCCGGCGGCGTGGTTACCGGAGTTGGACCAGGCAGCGCAGTAATCAAAGCCACCTCAGGAGAAGCGCAGACGACAACCACGGTTAATGTCGTAATAAGTAATCTTCGAAGTTTAAGTGTGACGGCGAGTGCGCAGACTGCACGCACTGGTGATGTGGTCCATTTCACCGCTAAAGGTGATCCGTCAGGCGATTTCACAACACGATGGTCCGTGAGCGGCAGCGGCGCGAAGGTGGACCAGGATGGTGGATTCGTCGCAGAGCTACCGGGAACTTACATCGTCACCGCAACGAGCGGAAATACTTCCGCCAGTTCATCGGTCGTCGTTACTCCACGCGATCTCGAGCGCGAAATCCAAGTTGTAGGACGAGTACCATTCAAGGAATTCCAGGGCGCTGAAGTTTGGCTGATCGGAAACTATGCCTACTACTCGACCATTCACGATCGATTTGTCGTCTATGACGTTTCTGATCCCGCCAAGCCGAAGCTAACCGACACAATTAAGGTCGATGCTCGTCTGGTGAATGACATTATGACGACTGCTGACGGGAAGGTTCTGGTGATCTCACGCGAGGGAGCATCGAATCGAAAGAACGGAATCGCTTTTTATGACACTTCCGATCCAGCTCACCCGAAACTGATCTCGGAATACACAGCCACTGTCACTGGCGGCGTTCATAGTGCCTTCGTGCACGATCATTATGTTTACCTGACTGACGATGCGACCGGCTCGATGCGCGTGATCGATTTTAAAGACGTGAAGAATCCCAAAGAGGTGGGACGTTGGCAGACCGAGAACCCAATGGCGACGATGATCCGCACGAAAGAAGGCGAAACGATCGGAGGGCGCTATCTTCATGATCTCTACGTCAAGGATGGTCTAGCATATCTCGCTTACTGGCATGACGGTTTGGTGATTCTTGACGTGGGTGCGGGTTTGAAAGGCGGAAGCCCCGAGCGCCCGCAACTGGTTAGTCAGTTTCGTTTCAATCACAACGAGCTCTACGGCAACGGCTGGTTAGCAGGTACGCACTCGGTGTTTCGCTATCGTAACTACGTATTCATCGGTGACGAGGTCTTTCCATCCATATTCGACATCAAATCGATCAAGCGCGTTCCCGTGCGTGGCATCTTTCACGTCATCGATGTTTCAGATATCAATAATCCGCGGAAGGTCGCCGAGTACAACGTGCCCGAAGGAGGCGCGCACAACATGTGGATCGAGGACGACATGATGTACCTGGGTTACTACAACGGCGGGGGACGTGTTGTTGATGTGTCTGGAGAACTGCGCGGCGATCTTTACAGGCAAGGTCGTGAGGTAGCGCGAATCTGGACCGGTGATCCTGAAGGCTTTCGTCCGAATATGCCGCTAACCTGGGGCGCGCAGCCGCACAGAGGTTTTATTTACTTCAACGACATCAACTCTGGATTGTGGATAACGAAACTCGGCGAGAAGATTGATAAAGGGTCGACAACGTCTCCAGGGCAGTAGGTGATTGAACTGATTTCTGACTTTCGATTCGGCTTGCCGCCGGATGTGAGCTCGCCAATGCTTTGCGAAAAAAAGTCAGGTAAATAGTGGGCTCTGCCGCATCCCTTGCGGTAAGCCTGCGGCTTACCAAAACGTTCTCAACAACTTGGTCGAGGCTATGCCTCGAAGATGGACCAGGTTAGGCATAGCCTGACTAATCAGCTTGGCTAACGGTAAGCCGCAGGCTTACCTCAAGGGATGCGGCTAAGCCGAAACGCAAAAGACTTTTTTGTGCAAAGCCCGGCGGTAAGCCGAATCTAGACGTTTAAACAGTTATCTCGATGTTTGTAGGTCAGGTCGATGAATTTACTAACTGCCGTTGGTGGTCTTTCCTAAGTTCACGAGATGAAGCTCTGTAGTTCATGTTGAAGCATCCACCAACTCCGTTAGTGGTCTGGCTCCACTTCGGGGAGGCAGCGTCGTGTGATTCCCACTTTTTCACAGCTAACGCGTCCGCCACAGCTCAGTCTTGTAGAAATCGATCCCGGCAGCTCCGCCAGCAACGTCAACGGTTGCGACTGTCTTCAACGAAGCGAGATCGATCACTTCCACCGTTCCAGGTTCTGAACCGACCCCTTCAACCGTCACAAAGGCATAAAGATCATCAGGCGAGACTACTACTCCATGCAGCACCTTGCGCTTAGTCGGCAAGCGTGCCAGTTCCCTTCCACTCTTCAAGTCATAAATCGAAACTGATTGATCTCGTTTGTTGGTTGCGATCAGACGATGGCCATCGCGGGTCAGCTCAAGGTTATAGACGCCTTCTCGCGCAGGTATTCGACGAACAACCTGCCAAGTCTTGGCGCTGACTTCAACGATCTCGTTTGATTTATTGCAGGCGACGTATACTCCGGAACCATCGGCGGAGGGTTCAGCCCAGGTTGGTGAACAAGAGTCGTCCCCGGGCTTGGGCGGTTCACTGCCGTGACCACCAGTGTGCTTCATTCCCGCCATCGAATGAGCATCTGACTTTGGTGGTCCATTCACGCCCTTCTCTTTCTTCTTTGTTACGATGAAGTGACGCGTGGCCTTCAATGTACCGGTGTCAATCTCCACCAGCATGTCGTCCATCATGCACGCCGAATACTGCCTGGTCCCCTGTGAATTCAAGCGTGACCCATGTGGCATGGTGCAGGTTGGTATCCGCGAAACTTCAGTCATCGTCTGGGTCGCAACCACAGAAACCGTGGATGGCACCATATCACCATGCAGATTGAAGTTCACCACAAACAGAAAGTTGCCGTCAGGACTAATGTCCATCGTTGCTGGAAAGAAACCGAGCGTTGTTTTGCCAACCGGCGCGTCGTCTTTAGTCGAATACTTCCAAACGGTTCCGAATGGACGACCGTGGGCCATCGAGACGTAGTAGAACTGCCGATCGGGAGAGATCACGATACCGTGTGGACCATCAAGGTCCACCGGCATGTCGCCCGTGTCTATTTGATGATCAACCCGGGCGCCGTTTGGTCCGAAACGAATCAGCGCAATCTTGTCGGCAGCTTCCGAGACAACATAGACCCAATATTCTTTGGAGGGTTTAGTTTGGGAATGTGCAGACGAAGGACATAGGCAATGGAGGATCAATACTGAAAGGGCGACTACCAGTCTGTTGTCGTATCTCAGAACTGTCATTGAATACCGTACCAGAAGCGAACTCTTCGCCAGGTTCCTTCACCCATTCGACAGATCATTCTCAGCCTCAACCGCTACCCATGTCCCATTGAAGGCTGCTGTTCCACAAAGATCGTCGATGCTTAGATTGTCTGTTAGGTCGTTGATGCTTTCGCCGGTGTGTTGTTGAGCGACCTGCAATTCTACGCCTGGTCGATCATGTCCCCAGCCATGCGGAATGCTTACAACGCCAGGCATCATTTCTTCTGAGATCTCAATCGGAACCATTACCGTACCGACTCTCGATCGCACCGAGACGGTTTGACCTTGCGATAGCTGTCGTTCACCAGCATCACGAGGATGCATGAGAATTGTGCATTGAGGTTTGCCTCTGAGTAGTCTTTGACTGTTATGCATCCAGGAGTTGTTACTGCGTAGTTGCCTGCGTCCAATCAAAAGCAAATTCCCGTTCGAGTGTGCAGGGGCACTGTGGAAGAACTTTGCTCGCACTCTTTCGACATCCTTAACAAGCATTTCCGGTGCTAACTCAATGAGTTTGTCCGACGTTTGCAGCCGGCCAGGTAAGCACGGCATCAATGGACCAAGGTCGATTCCGTGAACGGCTCTTTTGAGTTTCCGCAAGGTCAAACCTCTGGAAAAAGGATTTATTCCCGCACCGTATGGTCCAAAGCGCAAACCTAAATCCAGAAGTCTTTCCGGCCCGAGAGAGCGTTTGATTAACTCTCGCTTAACGCTTCCAATCAACCCGTTATTTTCGATTCGTGTCTGCAACTCAAGAAAGATCTGCCAATCATGCCGCGTGTCACCGTTTGGTCTGAATAAAGCAGGAGAAAACTTGGTCGTGTTCCGAACCGCCAGGAGATGAAAGACCACGTCGTAGTGTGCGCGCTCGAGCGATGATGTCGGAGGAAGAATAATATGCGCGTGTCTGGTCGTCTCGTTGATATAAGGATCAATTGAGACCATGAACTCCAGGTTTGTGAGGGCGTGATCCAGCTCGCGTCCGTTTGGCGTCGATAGCACAGGGTTTCCAGCAGCCGTTACCAGAGCCCTGATCTGTCCGGGACCATCAGTCAGAATCTCTTCAGCCAGCGTGACAACCGGTAACTCTCCGCCGAATTCAGGTAACTTTCGAACGCGGCTGTGCCAGCGACCAAAACTACCGCGCGGCGCCAGACTTTCGGGAACCGACAAAGGGTCAAACGCCGGTCGTGTAAACATCGCGCCGCCAGGCCGATCGAAATTCCCAGTCACAATATTCAGAACGTTTACCAGCCACTGACACAGTCCCCCGAACTCCTGAGTGCTGACTCCGATTCGTCCATAGCAGACTGCGCTATCGGCTCTGGCAAACTCTCTTGCCAGAAGACGAATCTGGTTTGCATCAATTCCAGCAATCACTGCGACTTTTTCTGGAGCAAACTCTGCTACGAGACTGCTGATCGCTTCCTGGCTCTTAATAATGGATGTGAGAGCGCCGAAGCGCGTTAATCCCTCCTCAAAAACGACGTGCAGCAATGCGAGCAGCAGTAGAACGTCTGTTCCCGGACGGATGAAGAGATGGCGATCAGACAAGCGGGCAGTTTCGGTGAAACGCGGATCGATGACTATTACTTGGCCGCCGCGCACGCGAATTTCTTGCAGCCTGCGACCTACACCAGGGGCCGTCATCAGGCTGCCATTTGAAACCGCTGGATTAGCACCCAGGATCAGAAAAAAGTTTGTACGGTCAATATCCGGGATAGGTAGGAGAAGTTGGTGACCAAACATCAGGTAAGCCGATAAATGATGGGCCAGTTGGTCCACCGAGGTTGCCGAAAACCTGTTCCGTGTATGAAGGCTTCGGATAAAGCCTGGCGCGAACAAAAGAGCACCATAGTTGTGCACGGTAGGATTACCGAGGTAGGTCGCGAGGGAATTCCTGCCGTACTTTGCGTTGATGCGCTTGAGGTTCTGTGCGACCTCGTTAAAAGCTTCGTCCCATGCGATACGTTGCCAACCTTGAGGAGTGCGGCGTACGGGATACTTGAGTCGGTCTTCATCGTAGTGGAGATCTTGAAGAGCGACAGCCTTTGGGCAGATGTACCCGCGGCTAAAAGGATCATCTTTGTCGCCCCGAATGTCGAGACTTTGATCAGCTTGAACAGTGATCTCGATCCCGCAAATCGCTTCGCAGAGATTGCAGGTTTGGTAGTGAGACGAGCTCTTGCTTCCGTTACTCATGATGAATCAGGGATTGATCCAGCTATTTCACAAATCTGTGTTATGACGCTCGTCAGTTTAAGGTTGGGGCCAGCAAACCACCAACTCGGTTCTTGATCATTGAGGCTTTATCCTGGCCAACAGCGACGCATTACTGATCTCACACCTAACACCTATTCGTACCCTCGTCCTCGGGATACGCCATTTGAACCACTCACTGGTCAACGGTAGAATCCACTCCCCTACCAATTAATTTAACTTTTGCGGGCAAGGAGGATGGGTGCGAAACTCGGTCAAAGCCTACGCGTTGGGTTTACTCGCACTAGGGGTGGCCGTGGCGCTCCGCTGGCTGCTCGACCCTTTGATGGGTGACGCGTTCCCGCTCGTCACTCTCTTTGGCGCGGTCGCGGCTTCGGCGTTGGTCGGAGGCTATCGACCTGCAATTGTAGTCAGCATTCTCGGCTATCTTGCTTGTCACTATCTCTTCATTGAACCCAGGGGCCAATTCGACTTTCAGGCGACAGCAAACGTTGTTGGCCTCCTCGCCTATCTATTCACGTGTTCTCTGATCATAGTTTTCGGTGAGTTGATGCGGCGGGCGCAACTGCGCGCCAATGAACGAGGTGAAGTGCTAAATGTCACTCTCAGAAGCATCGGCGACGCAGTCGTTACCACCGACAACGACGGCCACATTACTTACTTCAATCGGGTGGCGGAATCCATAACCGCCTGGTCCTCAGAAGAGGCGCTGGGCCAACCACTCGAGAGAGTATTTCGTATCATCAACGAGAAAACTCGTCTACCGGTCGAGAGTCCCGTTACCAGAGCACTCCGCCAGGGTGTAATCGTTGGACTCGCAAACCATACCGTGCTCGTTCGAAAAGACGGCAACGAGTGCCCGATTGACGATAGCGCTGCACCCATTCGCGATGAGCAAGGGCGGGTGTCTGGGTGTGTTTTGATCTTTCGCGACGTGACTACACAGCGAGAGGTTGAGCGAGAGAAGGCCACACAGCTTCTCACCGCACGGCTTTTGGCCTCAATCGTCGAATGCTCGAACGACGCCATCGTCGGTAAATCATTGGATGGCGTTATTCAAAGCTGGAACGCCGCAGCAGAACGACTGTTTGGTTTCACTGCTGAAGAAGCCATCGGGCAACACATCTCACTAGTTATTCCTCCTGAGCGCCTGCATGAAGAAGATGAGATTATTGCGAATTTGAAAGCCGGCAAACGAATCGAACACTACGAAACAGAGCGCTTGCGGAGCGACGGACAGCGCCTGATGGTCTCGCTTACCATCTCGCCAATCAAAGATGATTCAGGAAATGTTGTTGGCGCCTCGAAGATCGTTCGCGATGTAACCACGCAGCGGCAAAGTGAGGAACGGACGCGCCAACTCCTGGCCCAAGCCGCTGAAGCAAACGCCAAGTTTCAAGCGTTCTTCGAGCAGGGTGCCATCTTCGCCGCCATCATGGATCTTGATGGCACCATCATCGAACCCAACCGTCTCTCGTGGGAAGGCTGCGGTTTTACCAGAGAACAGATCATCGGCAAGAAGTTTTGGGAAGGACCGTGGTGGACACCATCACAGACCTTGGTCGAGCAGATTAAGGTAGCGTCTCAGGAAGGAGCTCGGGGAAACACATTTCGCGCAGAGTTGCCATACTTTGTAGGCGATGGCACCCAACGAGTGGCTGACGTAACTATCCAGCCTATTCGTGATGAATCTGGTGGTGTGCTTTTCCTGGCACCAACTGGCAATGACATCACTGAGCGTAAGCATGCCGAGGCCGAGCGGGAGAAGTTTGTAACCCTCGTCGAGAACAGCACAGACTTCATCGGTATTTGCGATCTGGATGGCAAACCCTTCTTCGTCAATCAGGCAGGATTGGAACTGGTGGGCCTTAAAAGCATTGAAGAAGCTCGCCAAACACCCGTTCGGGAATTCTTCTTCCCCGAAGATCAAGACACGATCCTGAACGAGTTCTTTCCAGAGGTGATGAAGAATGGACACGGCGAGATTGAGGTCCGCTTCAGACACTTCAAAACGGGTAAAGCTCGTTGGATGGTCTACAAAGTCGTGCTGCTGAAGAACTCTGCAGGCGAACCGTATGGGTATGCGACCGTCAGTCAGGATGTAACTGAACGAAGGCGATTGGAAGATCACTTGCGACGACTAGCGGCCGACTTGTCTGAAGCCGATCGGCGCAAGAACGAGTTCATGGCTACACTCGCACACGAACTAAGGAACCCACTCGCTCCGCTTAGCAACATGCTGGAAGTCCTGAAACGCGCAGACGGGAGCGATGAAACGGTTCACCGCGCCCGCAACACAATGGAGCGACAATTGGGTCAGATGGTCCGTTTAGTCGATGATCTTTTGGACCTGAACCGCATTACTCATGATCGGCTGGAATTGCGACTAGGTGAAGTTGAACTTGCTGGTGTGGTCCAACAAGCGGTTGAGGCGGCGCGTCCTCTCGCAAATTCAGCAAATCACGATCTGCGAGTGAAGCTGCCTGAGGAGCCAATATATCTGCACGCGGACTCGGCGCGGCTGGCCCAGGTGTTTGGCAACTTGCTTCATAACAGTTGCAAATACACCAGACCCGGCGGAACCATCTGGCTCACTGCGGAGTTACAAGGCGGCGAGGTGGTGGTTACGGTTAAAGACACTGGCGCCGGCATACCTGAAGACAAGTTAAAGAGCATCTTTGAGATGTTCACACAGGTCGATCGATCAGCGGAACGATCACAGGGCGGCCTGGGCATCGGACTAACACTTGTGAAGCGGTTGGTAGAGATGCACGGCGGATCTGTTGAAGCAAAGAGTGCCGGGGCGGGAAAAGGAAGCGAGTTTGTCGTACGCCTCCCAGTGCTTAGTGCGTCGGAAAAGCTCGAGCCCGCTGTCTCACACTTTGGGTCCGCGGCACCATCAGCGCGGCGTATTTTGATCGTCGACGACAATCGCGACTCAGCCGATTCACTGGCAATGCTTCTGGACATCACCGGGAACCAGACGTTCCTGGCCCACGATGGACTTGAAGCTATCGAGGCTGTTGAAAAATATCGACCGGAAGTCGTGCTTCTGGACATTGGCTTACCTAACCTGAGTGGACACGACGTGTGTAAGCGTGTGCGAGAGCAATCATGGGGCAAAGATATCGTAGTGATTGCGTTGACTGGATGGGGCCAGGAAGAGGACCGTCGCAAATCGGAGGAGGCAGGCTTTGACGGACACCTTGTTAAGCCGGTGGATTACGATGAGTTGTTAAGGTTGTTGGGTTCACTGACAAACGGAAGGTGATGATGATCGGTCAGCGATACGCACTCTAAACATGGCGTCCATGATGCGGAGGTCGTAATATTACAGCCGAAGGAGCACAAAAGAGATGGTCGATCAAGAGCACACTGAAATCGCTGCGGCGAAGACTCAGAAACTGCCAGCTCAACCAGTAGATGTCGCGCCAGCCGAAGTCGATCTTCCCCTGGATAGCGCAGCCTTCTGCACTGAGCAGGAGCGCATCAAGGAGATGATTGCCGGTGAAGCGCCGCTTATCTTAATCCTTTCTAATCTCGTGTTGATGATCGAAGCACAATCGCCCGAGATGATCTGCTCCATTCTGTTGCTGAGTGACGACGGGAACCACGTTCGCCATGCAGTCGCACCGAGTCTTCCGGAAGAATATCTCAAACTGATCGATGGCAGTCCGATTGGACCAAAACAAGGCTCATGTGGGACCGCGATGTACCGCGGCGAGCCGGTGATCGTCACGGACATTGCGACCGATCCGCTCTGGGATGAGTATCGTCTCTATGCCTGGGCGATAGGTATGGCTGCTTGCTGGTCCACTCCGATAATGTCGAGCAAAGGCAAGGTGCTGGGATCATTTGCGATGTACTACCGCGAGACGCGTGGACCAAACGCACAGGAAAGGCACCTCACCGACGTCGCTACCAAACTTGCCGCCGAAGCGATTGAGCGACGCCGATCACGATAACCGCACACGGCGTTCGGCTAAACATCCCAACTGCAAAGTTCTTCTGCACATTGCGCGGGTAGAGTCTGGTCTTAATGCGAACTCATAGGGTCTGACCTCTCATTCACACCGGGCTTCAGCCCGGTGTTGGAGGAACGCTCCTGCTGGAACCGTTTCAACGGTCTCCGAGGTTAGACCTCAGGATTACTCGGAAAGTCGTTAAAACGGTTCCTAGCCTTCCAACTGTGCTCGTCACCGGGCTGAAGCCCGGTGTGAATGGGATGGCCGCGCTTGAATTCGTGTTCAATTGCCCATCGGGTATTTCCGTGATGGTTACAGATTTGAGCCAAGACCGAACCTGGTGGCGAATGCGATAGAAACCTCTGGGCATTGATCCTAAATCCAACCTGAATTTATCGCCGTCTGAAATCCGAAACTAACGGATCCTCGCAAACGTAGATCCGCACATGACTACTCCTCAAAATGACCAAATTGATCAACTGCCGTCTGATCAGCCGACCCTTGATCCGTCAAACAAACCGATCGTGAAGAAACAACTGCGACTCTGGCCCGGAATTGCAGCTGTGATGGCGCAATGGTTTGCCTGGATTGTCTTCCCACTTCTCTTCCCGGCGGCGGCGATGTACGGCTTCTTTGCTGGAATAATCCTCGGATTGGTGGTCCTGCTCTGGTGGTTGTTCTTCAGTCGCGCTCCCTGGCTCGAGCGGATTGCTGCAATTGTATTGATGGTGATTGCGGTCGCCGCTAACAAACGTTTGGTCCACGAGTCAATCGATAACGGCATGATGGGCATGATGCTTCCCATCTTTTCGATTCCTGTTCTCAGTCTTGCGCTGGTTGCCTGGGCTTTTGTTACGCGAAATTTCACTACGGTAATGCGCCGTGCCGCTTTGGTCGTTGCCATCGTGCTCGGGTGCGCAGTGTTCCTGCTAATTCGAACTGGTGGTATCAGTGGAGAAGGTCGTTCTGATCTTCACTGGCGTTGGACCAAGACACCCGAAGAACGACTCCTGGCCCAAGCTGCTGCCGACGAAGCAACAACTCCCGTTGCGGAGACTGCCGCTGCTGCAAATTCTTCAACTTCGGACTGGCCCGGGTTCCGTGGTCCAAATCGCGATGGCATCGTTCGCGGTGTGCGCATTGCAACCGACTGGTCTCAGAGGCCGCCAATTGAGATCTGGCGCCAACCAGTTGGACCAGGTTGGTCATCCTTCGCTGTTCGAGACAATCTCGTCTACACGCAAGAGCAGCGCGGCAACCATGAGATCGTATCCTGCTACAACCTGACCAACGGCAAGCCTGTTTGGAGACATCGCGACTCGGCGCGCTTCTGGGAGTCGAACGCCGGTGCTGGTCCACGCGCCACACCAACATTGAGCGGCGACCGCGTGTACACATTTGGGGCTACAGGAATCTTGAATGCACTCGAGGCTCGCAACGGCTCGGTCGTCTGGTCACGCAATGCCGCGACGGATACCAAGACCCAGATTCCGGCATGGGGTTTCGCGAGTTCACCGCTCGTTGTTGGTGACGTAGTGATTGTTGCTGCGGCTGGTGCGCTTGCTGCTTACGATGTCGCTAACGGAAATCCACGGTGGTATGGCCCTACCGGTGGTCGAGGCTACAGCTCGCCACACCTCTCAACAATCGATGGCGTTGATCAAGTCATCCTGCTGAACGGCGACGGCGCGATTAGCCTGTCACCTTCCGATGGCAAGTTGCTTTGGAAACATACATGGAAGGGTGACAGCATCGTCCAACCCGCGGTTACTGCCGACGGCGATGTTCTGATTGGCAGCGGTTCCGGCCTCGGCGCAGAGATCGGATTGTTACGGATCGCTGTCGATCAGAGCTCAAGCGGATGGACCACGCAGCAGCGTTGGATATCGATTGGTCTGAAGCCGTATTTCAACGATTTCGTTGTTCATAAGGACCACGCATTTGGATTTGATGGAGCGATTCTCTCATGTGTGGATCTCAAAAGCGGCGATCAAAGATGGGAAGGTGGTCGCTATGGTCACGGCCAGTTGGTAGTTCTGGCCGATCAGGATCTGCTACTGATTGTTTCCGAGAAGGGTGAGGTCGCACTGGTTAAGGCCGCCCCGGATCAGTTTGTTGAGGTGGCACGCATCAAGGCCGTGGAAGGAAAGACATGGAACCATCCTGTGTTGGTGGGTGATGTCTTGTTGGTGCGCAATGATCAGGAGATGGTGGCGTTTCGAGTGCCGCTGGCTACAAATTAAAGCCGGGATCGGCAGAGCCGAAGACGATTTCGCTTTAGTAAATGGAATTGCCGCTGAATTGAATCAGCGTCCGTCCCCTCAAGACTTCGACAGCCTACAATCGCAAGTGTTATGAGTGACTCAGGATTCTGGATCGAAGAAAACATCCTTTCCGAGCACGAATGCGATTCACTCATAACTGCGCTCCCACTCAATCAAAACCCTTCTCGTGCAGGAGCACGCCACCTGATGTCGATTCCTGCTGTTAGATCGTTAGCTAACGATCCGCGGTTGATCCGAATCGCACGGTGCGCCCTTCAAAACGCCGTGCCCTACCGCGCAACTCTTTTTGCAAAATCAAACATAACTAACTGGCTTGTGGTGTGGCACCAGGACACAACCTTACCCTTGCATTCGCGCTTCGAATCTCCCGAATGGGGACCCTGGTCGACGAAAGCCGGCGTCATCTACGCGCATGCACCAACATGGGCCCTATCGCGTGTGATTGCATTGCGAATCCACCTTGATGCTTCTACGAGTGATAATGGACCTCTGCGTGTAATACCTGGCTCTTACCGCGATGGAGTGTTAAGTGATGAAGAGGTCTTTCACCTGGCAAGAACCAGTAAACATGTCGATTGCCTTGTCGCTAAAGGTGGCGTATTGGCAATGCGACCGTTGTTAGTTCACTCTTCAT
>DATBMP010000321.1:0-17041 GCA_036554845.1 Pyrinomonadaceae bacterium | reverse complement strand
CCGTCGGTAGTATTCAGCAACGCCTTCAGATCGTTAAAGGTCAGTGTTTCATTCGCAGCGAGTGCGCTGATGATACCGAGTCGAAGTCTTTCGTGAATGATCCGGTCAAGTGACGGCGCTGGACTCGCCTCAGCGCGAGCCAACCCACGCAACTTGGTGGTCTCTTGCCCTTTCTGCGGGGCACGTTTTGCTGCTGATCTTCTAGCCACCATATTTCCTCGCAATCACAACGCCAAACAGAACATGAAGGCCGCCAAAACCTGCTGCCATAAACCAATTACCGAATGAAGCTGGAGCAAACAGGGCGACTCCTCCCAGCACCATGAAACAAACACCCATGATGGGAACGACGCGGACTGAAAACATGCCACCCGTTACCACACCCGTTCCGTAAAGGAGTAACCAGAGCCCGGGAATGTAATTTGTTAATCCAGCCTGGTAGAAGATGACGGTTAGTAAGACTCCGGCAAGTATGGGCGGCGATAAACTGAAGAACACTTTTCTTCCCGGGCCAGACAGAAGTGGCATACCCGAGAGTCTCGCTTTGCGGTCCATGGACCAGCCGGCAATAAGCAAGGAGACGAGCGCATCGGCGGCCCAGATCGTCAACCAACTTTTAAAAGGCTGGCCATGAGAAAGGAAAGCGGCGACGAATGCGGTACATCCGATAGCGACTTCGCCCCAACCTGAGATACCGGTAAACGCCGCGGACCTTTCCATGGTTTCGCGGATAAATCTCAAGTTGTCCATTGCCCGTTCGTGCAACGCGGGCGGCTCTTCTCGTGGGGGTGGGACTAAGCTGATGGAAGGCATGGCACAAGCATGGTAGTTCCGTATCGCCATACTGTCAAGTACTTTGCAATGCAAAGCCAAAAAAAACGTTTGAGAAGGATTGGCCGAAGCGGCTTAGGCGCTGGGTGTGCGCTTGGCACAAAAAGTCTTTTGGGTACGGCTTTGCCGCACCCTTGCGGTAAGCCTACGGCTTACCGTTAGTCCAACTTGAATACCAGGCTATGCCTAAACTGTTCCATCTTTGAGGCATAGCCTCGATCAAAATATATGAAGGTTCGGTAAGCCGCGGGCTTACCGCAAGGGTGCGGCCGAGCCGAAACTCCAAAAAACACTTTTGTGCAAAGGCCCGGGTGTGAGGCTGTGGCGCCGGAAGCCATGCGATTGCGATTCCGGGGCTTTGCCCCCAGTTCAGCTTGGCGCAGCCTCACATCCGGCGGCGAAGCCGTAAACGATCGGGTTACCGTAATGGTTTACGCGAAGGACCAATGGGTATGCCTTGTCATACAAACTGCACATCACCCACCACCCGGCTGAAGCCGCTCGTGTCGCGGAAGTTTGGTATTGGTAGTTGATTGGCTGGGACGTCGCCACTTACTGAAGAGCAGAATCACGGCGCTTATGCCCACGATCACGCTCACGATTTGTGAGGTCGACAAACCCGTAAGCGTTGTCAGACCGAAAACATCGCCACGTGGATCGTCACGGAAGAACTCGATCACAAACCTGATCACCGAATAGAGCACGCCATACAGCAAGATCACTTGCCCATCGAACTGCTTTCGCTTATGCCGCCAGAGCAGGAATCCAAAAACGATTAACATCGCAAACGACTCATAAAGCTGCGTCGGATGCAGATAGTGATCGATTGGTACTCCCGTAATCTGGTGGCCGAGCTCGCTGAATTTTACGCCCCAGGGCAGATCGGTTGGTTTTCCCCAACAACACCCGGCCGAAAAACAACCCAACCGTCCCATGAAGTTTCCTAAAGCAATTCCTGGAGCGCATGCGTCTGCCGTTTTCCACCACGGGAGGCGGTAGCGCTTCATCAAAAAATAACCAACGAGCACAGCTCCCAAAAGCCCGCCGTAAAAAACTCCGCCCGACCGCAGGAAGTCGAGTGAGATCAGAAGCAACGGATTCGCTCGATACTCAGGTTCAGTAAATAGCATCAGAACCTTTGATCCGATCAACGACGCGAGCAACATCCACAAGCATAGGTCGTAGATCCGTTCGCGCGGCAGACCATCGCGCGCCGCAAGCTTGACGGTGATCAGAATTGCTGAAAGGAATGCCAGGGCAAGGAAGACGCCGTAGGTATTAATCGGGAAACTGCCGATGCGGAATAGTTCAGGAAACATTTTGGGATCTGTCGATTGACCAGGGCGATTGACGAGCTGCTGCTACTTAACTTTCAGCCTGGGTCGTGTTCATGGCTCTTTCTCGTTTGCTTTGAAAGATGACATCCCACGCCAGCAGCACTGCGCCAACACAAATACTGGCGTCGGCAACATTGAAAGTGGGCCAATCGTATGAACCGAGATGGACCGCAATAAAGTCGATGACGTAACCAAGCCGCGCGCGATCCGTAAGGTTTCCCAAGATACCCGCGAGCAAAAGGGCACACGCGCCCAGCACACGATCGTCATTCCTTGGCACGCGAAAGAAATAGTAGGTCACGCCGATTGCCGCCAGTACCGCCAAACCCACCAACAGCCAGCGTCCAAACGATCCGCCTTCCTGCAGTTGTCCAAAGGCGATGCCGGTATTCTGCGTGTAAACAAAGTCCAGAAATCCACGAATCACGGTTCTGTCCTGACCAAACCGCAACTCGCGCGCGGCCCAGGCTTTGGAGGCTTGATCTGCCAGGTAGATCCCAAGAGCCGCCAGCAGGTATCCCGCGCGCCAGCTCAAACGCGACCAGAGGTTTGTGTTGTTACTTTCCTCGACCAATTCCTTCTTCCGAACTACGCGGCGGTCCGTTCAATCTCTTCAAGTGCGGCAACACAACGTTCACAAGCCGTAGGATAACGAGCAGACTCGCCCACGTGGACCGAATAGTTCCAACACCGCTCACATTTACTGCCTTCCGCTGGTCCAACATTGATAACGATACCTGCGCCCTCCTGCGTCGCCGGCGCCAATTCAACCTGTGAAACGATAAAGAGGTAACGCAACTCGGCGCGATACTTGTTCAGCAACTCCAACGTTGGTCCACTTGTGATCAATTCGACTTTTGCTTCCAGCGAACTTCCAATCTGCTTCGCTATACGCGCAGCTTCCAACGCTCCTAAAACCTGATCACGGATAGCAAACAGTTGTTCCCACGTCGCTAAGAGATCTTCATGAGGCTTCTCGCTTGATTCAGGAAACACTAGTGTGTGAACACTCTTTTGCTCGGGTTCCCGACCCGGCAGGTTCTCCCAGATCTCATCAGCGGTGAACACAAGCAAAGGCGCCAACATTCTTGAGAGCGCATCTGCGATTCGAAACAGCACCGTTTGGGCCGAGCGACGCCCGCGACTCTTCGGCGCAAACGTGTAAAGACGATCCTTGATGATGTCGAAGTAACGAGCTGAAAGAGTTACCGTCGCAAAGTTGTAGAGCGTGTGATAGACGACATGAAACTCGTATGACTCGTAAGAGCGTCTAACCTTCGCTATGACTGCATCCAACTCTGCCAGGGCCCATCGATCGATCTCCAACAACTCTTCTTCCGGAACGGCATCACTTGCCGGATTGAACCCATCAAGATTTCCGAGAGCAAACCGGGCCGTATTTCGAAGTTTTCGATATCCGTCAGTGACTCGCTGCAGAATCTCTGGTGAGCAACGCATGTCGTCAAAGTAATTTGACGATGCAGCCCAAAGGCGCAGGATCTCCGCGCCCGATTCTTTGATCACTTCGTCGGGAGGGACCGCGTTGCCCGCAGACTTGTGCATCGCCTTACCCTGCGCATCGACAGTCCAGCCATGTGTCAGGACCGTTTTGTAAGGCGCACGATCGTGGGCTGCCAAACCGATGATCAATGACGAATTGAACCATCCGCGAAACTGGTCTCCACCTTCAATATAAACATCAGCCGGCCAACGAAGTTCCGGTCGGTTCTCGAGTACGGCAATTGACGATGAACCGCTATCGAACCAGACATCAAGAATGTCCGTCTCCTTGGTCCAATCACTTGCGCCACAGCCCTTACACGTAAAGCCTTCGGGCAAAAGCTCGGCAGCGGATTTGGTATACCACGCGTCTGAGGACTCTTTCTCGAACACATCGGCAACGTGATTGATGATCGATGGATCTGCGACCTCCTGGTTGCACTTCGCACAATAAAAGACGGGAATCGAAACGCCCCAAACTCGCTGCCGCGACACGCACCAGTCTGGTCGATTCTTAAACATGTTGCGCATCCGCTCAGCGCCCCACGATGGCAACCATTGAACCCGATCGACCTCTTGCAGTGCCGCGTCTCGCAATGATGAGGTAGACAAGCTTTCACTTCGGTTCTCAGTAAAGTTGCTGCGGTCGCGTCCATCATCGTCCATCTCAACCGGTGTCGCGGCCGTGTTGTCCATCGAAATAAACCACTGCGGTGTGGCCCGAAATATCACCGGGTTCTTGCAACGCCAGCAATGTGGATATCGGTGCTTATAGTCTTCCGTGTAGAGCAGAACGCCCTTCTGGCGCATGAACTCAACGATGCGCGGGTTTGCTTCGAAGACCTGTTGTCCTGCGAAGTGTTCCACCTCAGGCGTAAAGCGACCTGAGTTATCGACGGGGCAATACACTTCCAGACCATAACGTTTACCGATCATGAAGTCGTCATGACCGTGTCCCGGTGCCGTGTGGACCGCGCCTGTTCCTGCCTTACCGGTGGCCTGCTTATCTCGTGCTTCACGCACATCAAGTTCTGTCTCAGCATCAGCTTCACCACCGAGAGTCACATGTTCTCCAACCATCAACAATGAAGGACGATCGAGCCAGGCGTGACGTGCCTCGAGACGATCCAACCGAGATCCGGGAAAGCGAGCGAGTACGCGCGATGAGATCGGCGCTTCATCAACCAAACCGCAACGCGTGGCCACGACCTCCAACAACTCGCTGGCGACGATGTAGACCTCGTCGTTGAAACTAAAAGCGGTGTACTCGAAATCCGGATGTACTGCGATGCCGAGGTTAGCCGGCAAGGTCCAGGGCGTAGTGGTCCAGATCAGGATGAAGACCTTCTTACCTGCAAGAGCTGGATCGATGAGTGCTGGATCGCTCGCAAGTGGAAACTTCACGTAGACCGAAGGGCTCGTGTGTTCGTGATACTCAACCTCGGCTTCTGCGAGTGCGGTTTGATCGTGAATGCACCAGTAAACAGGTCGGGCGCCTTTATAAACAAATCCGCGTTCCACAAAACGTGCAAAGAGGCGCGCCGTCTCGGCTTCGTAGTGATTCGACATCGTGAGATATGGGTTATCCCACTCGCCCAGAATCCCGAGTCGTTGAAAATCCCGCGTCTGTCGTTTCAAAGCGTTGGCGGCATGCTCGCGACAAGCACGACGAATAGCGACGGCGGGCATGTTCGCCTTCTTAGCTCCGAGTTTGCGATCGACATAGAGTTCGATCGGTAGACCATGGCAGTCGTAACCCGGCACGTAAGGCGCGTCAAAACCCATCATCGAGCGCGACCTGACGATGAAGTCCTTAAGGATCTTGTTCATGGCAGTGCCGAGATGGATGTCGGCATTCGCGTAAGGTGGGCCATCATGCAGCACAAACTTCTGTGCGCCTGCCCGAGTGCGCTGGATCAGATGATAGAGATCCATTTCAGCCCATTTCTTCAGACGAGCAGGCTCGCTTTGGGCCAGGTTTGCCTTCTGAGCAAACGCGGTCCTGGGCAGGTTGACGGTCTTCTTTAGATCGAGTGGCGTTTCAGTGGACATGGTAGTTAAGCCGAAATAGTAACAGTAAGTTTAGGCTCGCCAAAATTAGACGATGAATTTCGGATTGCGGATTGCGCATTGCGGATTTCCCAAACATGACGTCCGATGAATAACTCGGCGAGTACGTCCACGTAAGATTCCAAACGCGAAATCCGCAATCCGCAATCCGAATTTCCAAATCCCAAATTCCAATTTCCAAATCCGCCCCGGCCCTTAAAAGAAAAACCCGAACCATCTTGCTCCTTTTGGGAATCGATGATTCGGGTTCTCTCGAACGAGTTTGTAAGTTCTCAACCGATGAACATCTCTTCCTCTCCGTAAATCTGATTAACGGGCTTCGGCGCGGGGGCCACGAGAACTTCAAGGCCTCGGCGGAAGCCCGCCATAATCGCCGCCAACTCCCGAGCCGGCTCAATCACTTTGTTCTCGATAAAGTCGGTCGTGTTTACCACCTGGCGGTGAGTGCGATCGATCGTACTGCTCACCAAAGCAACTTTCTCACGAGCCTCGATTGCGGTGTCGTTAACCAACACTTTCAGTTCTGCGACCTCTTCTTTCACAATCGCCAGTGACTCGGCAAAGTGTAGTGTCGCCGTTGAAAGATGAACACTTACAGCGTTGAACTGTTCAGCTATCTGTTTACCCTGGACGGCAATCATTTTTCCTTGCTCGCTTACGAGATTAAGTCGCTCGATCAAAGGCTCGAGCTTCTCTTCCAATCGCTTGACCGTACCGACCGTGCGACTCACAAACACAGCCATGCAGATCATGGCAATTGCGATCACGACGAAAGAGATCGCAATGATGATCATGATCCAGAACAGCGGGTCATTTGTATCCATTTGAAGGGCGAAAGAGGTCATTGTCGATTGCCGATTGTCAATTGCCGATTGTCGATTTGTGTACTCTTAGAGCCAAACTTTGATTGACGATCCTAATAACTTGCTGGAGAACAGAAACCCCAACTTCACAGGCAAAAAATCGTCAATCGTCAATCGACAATCGTAAATTACTTCAGTTCGCTTTGTCGTCGTAATTTGGCGCAGCTTCCATTCTTCCGGAGAGTTCAGTCTTTCGCTTCTCTTCCTGGTAAGCCTTTTTGCCAGCATCAATCGCCGCCGCGACCGTTCCCGTCTTACGTTGAGCGGTTTCGCGGGCCGTCTGGGCCACCTCACCGACTTTTTCCGCCGCTTGCGAATAGAGCTCAGTAGCACGTTCACGAGTAGCTTCGTAATACTGACCCGCGCGGTCGCTCAACTGTGCAGCAGCCTCGCGCGAACGATCAACTCCCTTTCGCGTTGCGTCTGCGATATCACCGCGTAACTCCTGTCCAGATTTAGGAGCAAAAAGGAGCGCCAGTATTGCGCCGATTCCGCCACCGATTAAGAGATAAGTTAGTCTGGTAGAGATATTGTCACTGCTGTCTCTACGATAGTCATCGTTTCCCATTAGGGGATCCTTTCTTCGAAATCAGGCCATCTCGGGCCCGCATTTTTGGTTTACTTGTGCTGAAAATTTCCAGGCTCGGACTATAGCAAATGGCAAAGAAGCCGTGCAATGAAACATGGACCGGAAGGATGTCCAGGGCATGTACCGTAGCACAAAAAGTCCTTTGGAGTTCCGGCTCGGCCGCACCCTTGCTGTAAGCCTGCGGCTTACCGCACCTTCATATATTTTGATCGAGGCTATGCCTCAAAGATGGACAGTCTTTGGCATAGCCTGAGATTTAGGTTGGAATAACGGTAAGCCGCAGGCTTTTCGCAAGAGTGCGGTAAAGCCGTACCCCACGGGACTATTGTGCAAAGCCTCGCATCTGCGACTTTTACAGTTAGTTTGGTTCGCGCCGGCCGTTGTACTGATCGAGTTTTCGGTAGAGGGTTTTGCGGCCGATGCCGAGGGCCTTTGCAGCGTGAGTTTTATCGCCCGCAGTGTAATCGAGTGTTGCTTCAATTGCCTGACGTTCTATCTCTTCCATTGAGGAAGGAACTGTGACTTCAAAGGTTGCGGTCCTGCCTTCGCTGGCAGCTCTAACGCGCTCAACTTTGATCCGATCGCGTTGTTCGAGCGCCGTGTTACTGATCGACTGCGGCAGATCTTCCAGTTCAATCTGTCTGCCGGACGCGATGATCACCGCGCGCTCGATCGCATTCTCCAACTCCCGAACATTGCCGGGCCATTGGTACATGATCAAAGCGTGAAGCGCGTCCTTCGAGATGCCGGAAATGAAGCGGCCTGTCTTCTGTTTATAGTGTTCGAGAAAATGAATCACTAGTGGATGAATGTCCTCAGGTCTTTCACGAAGCGGCGGTAACGTAATGGGAAAGACCGAAAGGCGATAATAGAGGTCCCGGCGGAAGGTCCCTTCTTCAGTGGCGCGCTCGAGGTCAACGTTCGATGCAGCGATGACGCGAACGTCTGTTTTCAGAACCTCGTTTCCTCCCACCCTCGTGAACTCTCCGTCTTGCAAAACTCTTAAAAGACGGACCTGCGCGGACAGACTCATCTCGCCAACTTCATCCAGAAAAAGTGTGCCGCCATTCGCCTCTTCGAAACGCCCGCGACGCAGCGCGCGCGCATCGGTAAACGCACCCTTCTCATGTCCGAACAGCTCCGACTCGAGTAGCGTTTCGGGAATAGCACCACAGTTCAGTTTTACGTACGGTTGATTTTCACGTCCCGAGTTGTAGTGAATCAGGTTCGCCAACAACTCTTTGCCGGTACCCGACTCACCTTGAATTAAGACCGTGGTCTGCGTATCGGCGACGTTCACAGCTAGTTCAATCGCTCGTCGAATGGCAGCAGTCTGACCGATGATTCGCTCTTCTCCATATCGCTCGTGAAGTGCGCTTCGAAGATGCATCACCTCCGCTGATAACTGATCGCGTTCCAGTGCGGTACCGATCTGATCCGCAATGCCTTCAACCAGAGCGACCTCATGGTCCTGAAAACCGCTTCGCTGTTCACTCCAAACCAGACCGAGCAATCCGAATGTGTGACCACCAACACGCACCGGCGCAACCAATGCTGCGCGACCACCGAGAGTTGCGTTGAAGATGAGTCGAAAAGGAAATGGCAGATCAGTATCAAGCAACTTAAGCGTCTTGCCTTGGGCCACCAACTCCATCATTGCCGGGAACTCGGTCACATCCAAAGATTGCCCATGACTATCAATCAAACCCTGCACCGAATCTGTAGTCGCATGAGGCGAGGCTTTGAACGCGCCGAGACTAATGCGACCTCCCGTCGGATCCAGCACACCAAGCGCGGAGTAGTCAGCGCCGACCAGGGCAATCGCGCGTTCTAACACAAGAGATGAAACTTCGCGGAAATCGGAATGTGCGTTGAGCGCGTTTGCAATCTCCAGCAGCGCGCGTTTTGTTTCTGCCTCACGTTCCTTGTCAGTGTAAAGACGTGTGTACTGGTAACCGACGGCAATTTGTCGCGCGATCGATTGCAGAAATGAAACTTCGTCATCCAGCCAATGACGTGTTGTACGGGTGGTGTGAAGCCCGACCAGACCAAGCACGTCTTCACCGAGAATAACGGGCACGACAAGAAGTGACCGAGTACGCAAACTAGCGGCGAGAAAGCGGACCTTCTGATCCAATCCTGGTGCGGCAGTATCATCGAGCCGAATCGGTTTGGTGATGTCTACGCGGTCGGAAAGTTTCTTGATGTCGAGAGGGATACCGGTACCGAGGCTTGAAGGCACTTCTTCGGACGCTCGCCATTCGTGGCTAATCTGAAGCTCGCTCTCAGGAGTGAGCTGGATCACGTCGCAGCGATCCACCTGCATCATTTGGCCCAGTTCGGAAACGATGACGTTGAGAAAGCGGTCGAGATTGATGGAAGTGGGAAAGGCGAGGGAAAGCCGATTGATGATCCCCTCACGTGCTTCCTGCATTTTGATCTTGCGCTCGAGCGAGAGCGATTGGGCGGTATCTGACATGGGCTGCTGAACTTGCACGCCACAGAGAAGCTGGTTAATGGAAAGCTCTGTGTGCGCGAGATCATAAACGAAGCATGAATGAAGTTGCAAAGTGGTTGGTGGACGCGGTCAGTTGTCCAGTGGTCAGTTGTCAGTGGACAGCCCTGAGCTCTCCATAAAAATTGAACAATGCTAAGGAGTACCTCCGCCATAGAGATAAGTGACGACTGACAACGGACCACTAACCAATGCCAACCGCACA
This sequence comes from Pyrinomonadaceae bacterium, assembly GCA_036554845.1. Lineage (GTDB taxonomy): Bacteria > Acidobacteriota > Blastocatellia > Pyrinomonadales > Pyrinomonadaceae > PSRF01. The sequence goes on along the minus strand of DATBMP010000321.1, from coordinate 7,131 downwards.
ACTGACCTACGTTGCAAGGTATCAACCCCGCCCGTATAATTTCGCTCGGAGTCAAAATCAACAATGCCCATCTACGAGTATGGATGTCTAAAATGCAATGCGCACATCGAAGTCTTTCAGAAGATGAGCGACAAGCCCCCCACGAAGTGCCGCAAGTGTGGTGGGCGATTGGAAAAGAAGTTCTCAGCACCGGCGATCCAGTTCAAAGGTTCGGGCTGGTACGTAACTGACTACGCCGATAACGGAAAGAAAGCAGCAGCCAAAGCCGACACTGAACCATCTTCCAGCGAAGATAAAAAGCCCGAAAAGAAATCAAAAGAAACCTCCCCATCCAAGAAAACTTCCGACAAGACCTCTAATACAAAGACTTGATCTGAGGGCAAAGTTTCCCTCGGCAGTGTGTGTCGATGTACCAACCACGTTCCAACGGAGCGTCGAGATTTTTACTTGCTCGTCGTCGGGTGCTTGTTCCAGTTGTCCTGGTGCTGGCTTGTTTCAGTATGTTGATGGGCCAGGCAGGACGACGGCCGACGACAACCGGGACGGGTGGTGTACTCGTTAACCTGGTAGCAAAGTACGAGAACGATTCCCAACGCCAAATTACCGCCAAGCAGATCGCGGTGTACGACAACGGTGTCGAGCAGAACATCAAAAATCTCACGCCTGATCCCTCGCCTGCCAAGATCGTCTTGCTGGTTGACAACTCGTTGACACTCCGCGCCGATATCGAAAAGTTGGAGCAGGCGGCCCGTGAGTTTGCTTATGAAATTTTCGATGGCGATAAGATGTTAATTGTCGGTTATGACGAGGAGGCAGAGATCGTGGCTGATTGGACCGACGATGCCAAAGCAATCGAAGCCTCGTTGAAGTCCTTCCGGAAGAAGGGCCAGCCCCATCTGTTCGACGCCATCAGCGTTGTGGTTGACCAGGCGCTAAGACCATTTGCCGGCCAGAAGCGAGTCATCGTGGCGATCAGCGATGGTCTGGATAAGGGCAGCAAAACGACTTTCGAGAAAGTGCTCGCCGAATTGCAGAGCATGGACATCACCGTTTATGCGATTCAGGCGCCGGACCGAACGCGCGGAGCGATTCGTCGCGATGTGCCAAAACCAAAAGTGGTGGTGGAGAAGATCGTCGAGGCTACAGGCGGGATGACTTTTTCAATCGACGAACCGACTGAGGCGGCAAAGGCAATCTGCGACGAACTGCGCAAACACCGCTACGTTCTCTCTTATGCGCCATCAAGCATTCCCTTTGGCGAGGTGAGAAGTTTGTTGGTGGTAGGTAACGAAGGGATTATGGTCCGTGCGAAGAACGCACAGCAGCCCAACTGATTGTCGAGTGACGATTGTCGATTGACGATTTTTTTCAGATCGGAAAAGATCACTATCCGGAAGCACTCTCTATTCCAAAATAGTTCAAACTGAGACTTGAGACTAATCGACAATCGTCACTCGAAAATCGTCACTCTTTCCTCTGTCGTGAATAAATAAAAAAGAGCACGCCGATAATTATTAGTATCAGCGTCTCCATGAAGACGAAGAACCGTGGCACAAAGGTACCGTCTTCATCGTGGGCATTTGAGAATGCGACGAATGTTCCCATGATCAATCCGGCCACTAACCAGATGATCTTTCGTTTTGTGTCCCAGGGGGGCATGACGATTGTCGATTGGCGATTGGCGATTGTTCGTTGGGGACGTATTTGTGGCTATTCTAAACTCTGCGGACACCTAGCGGACTGGTTTCATGCGAAAGCGTCGTCAATCGTCAATCGACACTTGTAAATGGACACTCAATCGACACTCTTCAATTGGCAATCGGCAATCGATAATCGACAATCATTTCAAAACTCCCGACAGCCAATGCATGATGTTCAGCGCCAACTGCCGGTTGTCGTTGCCCGGAACGTTCATTCCCATCGGAGTGCGGTTTGGTCCGGCAACTTGCGCTGAAAGCATCGCCGCTTCTCCTAAAGCCACGACACGTCCTTTTCCAAACTTCAATGCCAAGCCTTGAGCCTGACCACCGACTGCGACGCTTTCTTCTGCAGTCCGATCAGCCTTGTCCCTCGCGCCTTCACCTAACTTCATAAATACTGCATTCGGTTCAGCCACCTTCAAAGCCTGACCGGTGAACGCGACGATTCGATCGACCTTCTCACCATCATTGCGTCCTCGGGTAATCGGGTGATCGAGCATCAACTTGTTCTCTCGAGTAAAAGTGAGAATCGAAGGAGACCCTTCCAACGAATGCGCTGCATCGAACACGAATCCCTTGCTCATCTCAATTCCAAATCGTTTGGCGAGTGACTCAGCGGCGCCTCCAAACGGTGCGTGGTCAGCAATCAGCAACAAAGACCCGCCCCGTTTAACCCAATCACGAACAGCATCACACTCCTCCTCGGTGAACGCAGGCCGTTCTGCGCCCTCTTCATCCATCTCTTCGGCACCCAGCGCGTTTACGATGATCAAGATCTTAAAGGTTTCGAGCGACGAGCGCGTGAACGGCTTTAGATTTCCCATCACGTTATAGCCATCGCTGGTGATCAGATCCACAAAAGGTTTGTAGCGACCGTGCGAGGTGTGAAAGTTGTTATGCGCCTCATCGAAAAGTACCCGCGGATAATTTTTGGTGAAGGTAGGATTTTCAACAAACGACTTGAAATTAGGATCAGCCACCTGCTGGGCCACCGTTGATCCCGCAAAGAGAAAACAGAGTATCAATGAAACGATAAGAAGTTTGATTCGGTACATGGGATTTTGGTTTTTGTGAATGTTGAGCGTGTTGATGGGCTTTGGGTTTTTCTCTGCGATCTCCGCGCTAATTCATATCTCGACTGCTGGGACCAACAAGAGACAATTAAGCGCAGGGGTCGCAGAGACACAGAGCCAAGGCATAAACCCGGAAAAACTTAGATCGAACGCGGAACTCACTGAATACGAAGTTTCTGCAATCGCTCAGCTGCCAGTGCCAACGTCTCATCTTTCTTGCAAAAGCAGAATCTGACTTGCTGCTGTCCCCGCTCAGGAACGCTGTAAAAACTTGAACCGGGTACGCACGCAACTCCGACTTCCCGGATCAGGTGTTTGGTGAATGTCACGTCGTCGGAAAATCCGAAACTTGAGATGTCGGTCATGATGTAGTAGGCCCCGTCAGGAACAAAAGTCTGAAAACCTGCCTGCTGAAGCACGGGCAACAACAGATCGCGCCGAGCTCGATACTCGTTCTGCAACTTGTCGTAGTACTCGGGTGGTAATGAAAGCGCAAATGCTCCGGCTGTTTGCAGTGGCGCCGCCGCACCCACCGTTAAGAAGTCATGCACTTTACGAATACCACTCGTAATGTCCGGCGGCGCGATGCAATAACCGACTCGCCATCCGGTGACTGAGTAGGTTTTCGACATCGAATTCACTATCACCGTCCGTTCGCGCATCGCCGGCAGTTGGGCCATTGAGATGTGCCGGATCTCGGCTCCGTCGCGCGGGTACAGAATGTGTTCGTAGATCTCGTCCGTGAAGCAGAGTGCGTCAAACTCCTGACAAAGGTTGGCGATGAACTCCATTTCAGCGCCTGTAAATACCTTGCCCGTCGGGTTGTTTGGATTGCAGATGATGATGGCTTTGGTCTTTTGATTGAACGCGGCCCTGAGTTCGTCTTTGTCGAAGGTCCAATCCGGTGCGCGCAACGGAACGTAACGGGGGCGAGCATCTGAAAGAATCGCGTCCGGCGCATAGTTCTCGTAGAAAGGTTCAAAGATAACAACCTCGTCACCTGGATCCACGGTTGCCATCATCGCCGCGATCATTCCTTCGGTAGATCCGCAGGTGACAGTCAACTCAGTTTCCGGATCGATATCCAAACCCAAGTACCATTTTGTTTTGCGCGCAATGGCTTCACGAAAGTCTTTTGCTCCCCAGGTGATCGCATACTGATTTACATCGTTCGCGATCGCCTCCATTGCGACGCGCTTGATCTTTTCCGGTGCAGCAAAATCGGGAAAGCCTTGCGAGAGATTGACTGCTCCGTGTTTCAGAGCCTCGCGAGTCATTTCGCGAATCACCGACTCGGTAAACTGACTGGCTTTTCGTGAGACGTATTGATGCGCTGACTTTACAGGTGTGGTCATGTTGCCTGAGTTGTCTAGTTGGAACGGCGAAAACGCGCTAAGAGACAAGCGCATGATCTACGGAAGTCGTATGCTCTCACAGACGGGGAATCGTCAACAAGCTTCGTTTTGGTACTGCCGACTTCGCTTCAAAAGCCCTTAATACCACCACCAACTACCGAAGCCGTGAAGAAAACCGGAACTTAGCCGCGAACCGCCGATTAAAACGGATGACGTGAATCCAATCTGAAATGTCACCAAAGCCAGGGTTATCCGTGTAGTCCGCGGCTAAGTTTCTGCGGCTCAGTCACAACACGGAATTTCGTCCCGGCCCGTTCCTCCCCTTTTCAGTTGGTCCACGATTGAGCGTACTGCCGGCGCCAGGCTGCCATTTGGCGCTAGTTGCAGATACTTTTCATAAGCTCCCACAGCTTCCTTCACCTGCTGGGTCTTTTCATAAGCTGCGCCGAGCATTTGATAGATCACCGGTTCCGATTCAGACAGCTGATCTATTGCTTTTCGATAAGCAGCGATGGCTTCGGCATTCTGTCCCTTCTCTTCCAACACCCGGGCCAGTCCGACGTGCGCTTCAGGCTGAAAACCACCGGCCTCCTGAATTGATCGGCGAAAGGATCGAATCGCTTCATCGTCAAACGCGGCTTCGTGATTAATGCGTCCCTCGACAGCAGACGCTTCGGGATAAACACGACGCGTCCGGCGCGCTGCTGCGATCTCCGCAAGCGCCTCATTAAACTGATTTAGATCGAGCAGCACTCGCGCCAGGCCCACGTGAGCGACGGGAAATGCGGGTCTTAATTGAATCGCTTTGCGGTACAAGTCGGCCGCCTGTTCGAGCGCAGCATCATCGCGAGCTTTCTCGCGAGCCGCCTCAGCCTGTTGAAAAGTCAGTTCTGCTTCATCACTCGTTGGAAGAAGTTTGACTGTGATCTCGCGTCTGCCAGGTAACAGCGCTGTGGTCGCTTCTTTGAAACCGATGGCCCGAACTCGAACCGTGTGGCGACCGGGCTTTAGTTTAGTCAGCCGAAGTTCGCCTCGTGGGTCTGTTGTGCCACGACGAATCTCGTCGATCCAAACTATCGCGTTAGGTTCGGAGTTAAGGATTAGTACGACCGGTTGTCTTGCGGGATTTGATTGCTGCGCGACGGTAAGAGCCGCAGTGAAGATTAGTAAAGACGCAACTACGGTAAGCCGCTTATTTCTATTTCGAAACATCTTGCTCCTCCTTTAATGGAGTCTTGGGGGAGCGAATTCTTTTTCTCTTAGACGTTAATCGATTAGGCCAAGACAAAACACCACGAGGACTTTCGCCAGAAAACGCTGAAACTACTCTTCTTTATCGTCTGTTACGACTCTTCGTTTGCGGACGGTCGAATCAGCACTGCTGGCAGCTTGAACAGTAACCGCGCGCGAACCCACCTCGGGCCGGAACTTTCCGTCATTGTCATACAGACGCAGATACTGCAAACGATTTCGGACCACGCCCTGAACGTACCCGCGCGTCTCTTTAAAAGGCACAGCCTCTGCCCATTCATCAATTTCAAACGGCAGCGACGTGCGCCATAGTGCCGCGCGTCCTGGTCCAGCGTTGTACGCGGCAGCTACATACTCGATGCGACCAAAACGATCCATCTGGTCCCGCAGGTACGCCGTGCCCAGATGAATATTCAAACGAGGTTCATAAAGTGCTTCGGCTGTGATGGTCCGTTCGACTCCATACTTTTTGGCAGTCAATGCGGCGGTTGGCACCAGCACTTGCATCAAACCATATGCGCGAGCAGAAGACCGAGCACGGCTGATGAAAACTGTTTCCTGCCTGATCAGTCCCGCGACCTGGTAAGGATCAAGATTCCGGGCGCGCGACTCTTGCAAGATGATGTCCCAATGTGCCAGAGGATAAAAAACATCCCACTGCTCCGGCGTCATCTCTTCGGGTTTCATCTGCGAGTAGTCTGGGAAACTTCGACGCAAAACGTTCAGCGCCTTCACGTTCTCTTCCTGTGAACGATAGATCTGCGCCATTGCGAGATTTAGTTTCGGACTGTTGGGATGTGCGGCGGATGCCGTTTCAAGTTCTTCCAACGCAAGCTCGTCGAGTCCGGCAGTGGTTAGTTCATCTGCCTTGACGATCCTGAAATCGTCGGTCTGACCAGCAGTCTCTTCTGCAACGTTAACAGTCTGTAGGTTTGCGATTGCACGGCCCACCATCGAATCCGCGGGAAACTCCTGTTTCGGAGCACTTTGGCCCATCGCGTCCAAACGCTGCTTCGCGAGATAGCCATACCAATTGGCGTCGTACCGCCCGAGCATCGCCTGATACAACGCGCGCGCTTCCGCGAGCTTGCCTGCGCGTTCCGAATCACGTGCCGCCCAGTATCCAGCACGACCGCGATTGTCGTTGTTCTTGTCGACGTAAAGCGCGAGGTGCTCGGTCAATTGCGCAGACGACTCGCGATAATTCTTCGCCTCGTGGGTTTCCCAGGCGAGATCGAATTGCGCCTGGGCCACCTCCACCGCACCTTTGAAGGAATTGACCGCCGTACGCAGAAAATATTTTGCATCGATCGGATTCTTTGCTTCGTCAGCGATTCTGCCAACGCTGACAAAAGCGGCCGGTGTTAACGAGCTGTTCGGAAACGTGCGTTTCAATTCTTCCAGTGTGGTCCTCGCTGGTTCCCATTGACGGGAACGAGCATGTACCTGGGCCAGGTGATGCAGCGCTTCGGCTCGCACATCACCCGCAGAGGTCGGGACACTTGAAAGGGCCGAAATAGCCTCAGGCGTCTTGCGCGCGATTGCGGCGGAGATGCCGCGTCGAAGTTGGTTTTGGGGAGTGGCGAGTGACGTGAACCTGGTTAGCGCGTCGGTGTAAGCCTGAAAAGCATCAGCATACTTTTTCGCTTCGTAAAGCTTGTCAGCTCGCGAAAGGGCTTCCTCGGCATTTGCAGGAGATACTGACGAGCCAAGTCTCTCTAAAGAAGTACGTGCCTCGCCCGCTTCTGAAGA
>DATBMP010000316.1:0-3848 GCA_036554845.1 Pyrinomonadaceae bacterium | reverse complement strand
GTGAAACTGCCTGTTGCCATATCTACGACTGTCGGAACTATTTGACCGGCCTTTCTTGCAGCCTCCAGGTAGTTGCTGGCGTCCCCGGGATCGAAGTCAGCTCTGCAACTATTTTCGTTCGCGAGATACTTGCCAAAGACCTGGGTAAGCACTCTTCGTTGAGTGGCCATGGGAATGATGTTTGGGCGCTCGAGGCGGTTGATACGAAAATCAAACAAGACTTCACCCTGATCTGGTGTTGCTTGCAGTGGCGCTCGTTGGGCCACACTTGCTGCAACAGGGAACATTGCTACCGCAAGACTTAAGATGATTCGTATCATTTGATTCTCCCGCTTGGTGTCTGACGATTTGTCGATGATATTACAAGCTACGTAAAAATGGTCCACTTAGGTTGCAGTTGGTTCAAACTATAATGGGCCAGACCCAATTAGGATCTGGCCCGTATTCGCAAGACGAGATCTAACGCGTTCAGTGATTCTTGATAATCGATTTAAACCTTCGGCGAGCTGGATTGCGTGATGGCAGCAATGCCTTATGTCGATTGTTCAGGATATAAGCCAAACCCTGATGCGTCAGGCCAAGCGCATGTGCGGCCCGAGTGATACTTCCGTGCTCACGATCTAAAGCTTGCTTGATCAAACTCGCTTCAAGGTTAAGCACCTTCTCTTCCAACGTGCCACCTTCAGACTCGGCTGTTGATGCGCTCTCCTTCTCACTAGTTTCTGCGATTATTCTCATGCATGAACGCAGACGAGCCGCAGTTTCCGAATCGACCCTTGCAGGAAGACAGCGGTCAGCTTCACGGAAGGCGTCATTAATCTGATTACGTGTCAGATAACTTTGCAAAGTTTGGATCTGAGTCAGACGAGCGTTCCCTGCCGATAGCGTGTCACCGGCAGTCTCTGCAACCTCGGCAGCTCGGTCAAAAGCGACCTTCGCGGCGCTGTACTTACCCAATCCGGCCATCGCCGTTCCTTGTGTAATCAGTGCTTCCGAGAGAAGTGATTGTTCACCACCAAGCTCAAGCGTTGACACGGCGGCGGTGACTGCGCGTTCCGCTTGAGCAAACTGTTTTTGCGAGATGAAAACTCGGGCCCTTGTTTCGTTGACTTGAGCGACGCTGCCCGAGTCTTTCAAATTCAGAAAAATACTGCGTGCGCGTTCGAGATGACCCAGCGCACCCGCCGAACGATTGAGCTGGAGAAGAATGAATCCAATGTTGTTTTCCACGCGAGCCAGGTAGCGTTTATGCCCAGCCTTCTCAAAATGAAAACTGGCAGCTGTGTCTTCAATGAGTGCTCGGTCGAGGTTTTCCGTTCCCCCCAATCTCTTTAGAACCAACGCCTTCTGCATGTGGAAACGTCCGTGGCTGCCTTCATCCGAAACCAGGGACAACAAGGGGGTGGCTTGGTCCAATAAAAACATCGCTTCGTGATAGCGTCCGGAAGAAATTTCTACTATTGTGCTGTTCACCAGAGCCCGAAGCTGATTGTCGGCGGACGCTGCCCCTTGGGCGGCCTCACGGAACAGTACCCGCCCTTCGTCGAAAGCGCCTTCACGCCAATAGCAGATCGCAAGGTCGGTCTGCGCTTCGGCGACCTTCTCACTATAGCCAACTGCTTGAAACAACCTGATGCTTTCCCCGATCAGGTCTTTGGCGAACTCTTGAGCCCCGGTGACCTGCCGTGCGCTTCCGAGCCAACCGGCAAGTGCCCCAACCCTCAACAGGAGTTCGGCTTTATCGTCGACGGCGAGGCCGCTTGTATCAGGACGCTCGCCGATCGTGGACCATAAACCGGCCAGCGAGTCCCGAGCCGCTTCGTATTCGCCGGCCCGTTCCAGGCCCCTGGCAACTTCACATTGTCGCCTCACGCTCCCAGCGCTGACTAGCCCAGTTTCTGTGGTTTTGAGGAAGGTGTTAATAGTTGACATAGAAGCCTTTCCGCAGCTTAGGTAGAAAACTAACTAATAGTGCTATGATGTGCGCGCTCAATCAGTTCGCGAACTCCAATGGGCTTGTTCCCACAAGGAAAAGACTAATGAGAAAACTTAGGAAACTGGCTGCGGCCATCGTTATCTCTATCGCGCTATCTACCGCAGCATTCGCTGGCGACATGCAAGGACCCGGTTATGTCCCGCCACCACCACCGCCGCCATCATCATCGGGGCACGGCGACATAGGGTCTCCAGGGGAGCCAGAAACAGTCGCAATCAATTGCGAAACTTCGCAAGAACTTTCCGCGGCTGAATCGCTCATCCTCGGATTGCTCACCGTAATCTTCTAACGACTTTTCTAAAGCTGATGAAATAACCCTTGGTGGCGCAGGTGCGGTGCGCTGTTGAGTCGCCCTGTGTGCGCTGTAAGGGCGACAGCATCCTACTCTCAAGATGCCGTTGTGACAATACATAAAAGATAACGGCGGGTACGAAAATTCGACTTTTTGACTTTCACGGCGGGGCAAATGCCACGATGGGCAGGCATCGGCGTTGCGGGATTGTTTCGTCTCATTTAGCCCTACTTTTCCGGTTGGTTCTACCAAGTCCGAATAATCGCATTTTGGAGGAAAAAGGATGCTAAAACGAATTCGTGGCCGAACCACTTGATAACTCGAAACCGCGGAACTCGAAAACCTTATCAATTCCTACCGGCGAAGGGATCATCATCGATATCGGGACCGGCGACGGGACATTTGTATACCACTGTGCTCGTCTGAATCCGGGGAAGTTCGTGATCGGGATCGATCCGAACACCCGTCCACTTCAGAAGATCTCCGAGAAGATCTATCGCAAGCCCGATAAAGGTGGACTGCCGAATGCTCTCTTTCTTCAGGCGGCCGTCGAGGATCTCCCAGAAGAACTCAACGGCGTTGCGGACGAGATTCATGTCCATTTCCCATGGGGCAACTTGTTGGGCGCGCTCGTTGGCGGGGATCTCAATGTACTGAAGGGACTGCGAAAAATCTGTTCGGACGGAGCGTTGCTTGAGGTCGTTACGGGGCTCGATGAAGACCGCGACCGTACTGAGTTAGAGAGGTTGGGAATCAGTGACTTCTCAATCTCTCATATAAAACAGGTTTTGACTCCGCTTTATCTTGAAGCTGGGTTCAAAATAACCGAGTGCGGAAACCTCCCACCATCTCACTGGCCAAAACTACATACGAGCTGGGCAAAACGGCTGAAACATAGCTCTACTCGATCGCTTACCTACGTCGTGGCGGAGGCGATTTAGAGATTGTCGCCTGCGGGCGACAACCATTTTTTGCAGCATCGCAAAGAGATGATTGACAGGGCTTAGATTGAGTTCTTATATTGAATTCGGTGCTTATTGATTAAGTTTCGTGCACCACTTGCCTTCCGAACCACTCACCAATCAACCCGGCTCAACTAGTAACACTTTGCTTTGAGGTTCTACCGTCATGAGAAATCTTGTCCTCCTGTGTGTAAGTTTCATACTCCTGCTATCGATAAGCTTGCCCGGCTCGGCAGTTGCGCCGTCTTTCGACGATTCGAAATCGCCAACTCACGGTGGAGAGATCGAAACGAAATATGATGGTTTCAAGTATGAAACTGTCGTGATGCTTAAAAAGATGCGGATTGTTTGCGGCTCTTCAAAGACGCAACGCAGCAACCTGAAGAATGCTTGCGTGAGCATCGTTGCTTCGCTTCATTGCCCTGGAGTGCAGATCAACTACGTACGTTATGCCCATTTGCAGTTGGTTTTTGAGGCGAAGGACTGGCAGGCACGCCATCCCCTGGGCCAACGCGACCTGGTCGCAGTTGCTGATGGGGCGACAGTAAGGCTGGGAACGATGAAACTGGCGACGCAGGACGTCGATACTGACAGGGGC
>DATBMP010000177.1:0-11064 GCA_036554845.1 Pyrinomonadaceae bacterium | reverse complement strand
GCTACCAACAACAGCACACTTGCTATTTCGAATGGCAGCGACGCAAAGCGATAAAGACTGCTTCCGACTTCTTCAGTGTCTTCGGTAATTCGGGAAGATCCGGTTGCACCGGCAGGTCTTGTCTGATCCACGTTGCGTCCTGCGGCACCAGCGAGTTGTTCCTGATCGCGTGTTGCAAGACCTTTGTACCCGACCGTAACCGCGAACAGTAGTCCAAACACGAGCAGGAAACAGAAGATGAGACTGGCGGCAACCTGTCGGGGGCGGTTGAAGATCTCTTCACGTCCACGCTCTTCCGCACCCACATTCACGAGCATGATTACAAAAAGAAAAAGGACCATCACACCGCCGACATAAACAAGAATCTGCACGCCGGCGATAAATTCTGCGCCGAGAAGGATAAAGAGCGCTGCGACTGAGACGAGTGACGAGATCAGAAAGAGGGCGCTGTGAACAGCGTTGCGGGCCATCACGGTCAACAATCCCGCAAGGATGGCGGCGATAGAAAAAACCCAAAAGAAGAACGATTCCCAACCAGAGAGGATCATTGTCGATTGTCGATTGTCGATTGTCGATTTGAAATCATCAGCGTTTACCGCTCTTTGTTGTCTGATCTTTCGTCATATTTCGCGAAGCCGATACTCGAGACTTACTCATTATCTTTGTAATCGCGTTTGCTTCATCCAGCAGCGGTCGAACGCGAACTTCCTTCAAGAAAGCACCTTCGATTATGACTTCAAGCCAAAAAGCGCTCTCATCTGATTCCTCTTCAACAACCCCGATTTTCGCGATGAACTCTGCTTTGGATCTGCCTCGACAAGCCGCGCGGTAGTTTGCGCCCACGGAAGTCCCGGCCCGAACCAGTTGTCCTCTTATTGCTCGTCCCTCAATAGTGTTCGGTAAAGCTTGTGCAAGCCTGAGTATCCTTAATGCAAACAGCTTAGTGCGGTTTTTCAGTTCTTCGGCATTCATAGGGTGAGGTCCTTCGAATGATGTTTATCGCTTTATTTACAGTCCGCTTACCGAGCGAAATTGGCAATCGGAAATCGGCAATTGGCAATCGGAAATCGTGATCGGCAAAATCCTAAGACGTGTACTTCACCGTCTCTCTTCCCTGCTCGAGCATTTCGCGATTCCAGACAAAGCCGGCCCGGGAGTAGGTTGCTAGCTCAAAGTCTTGCGTCAGCTCAAGGCATGAGGTGGGACACGCCTCCTGGCAGAGCGCGCAAAACATGCAACGCGAAGTATCAAAGATGAATTCGTCCAGCACCTTTTTGCGACGCGGTTTACCGGCCACTACAATCTCCACATCCATCGCTAACACATCGATACAATCTTCAGGACAAGCAAGCGCGCAGAGATTGCAGGCGATACACAACGTGTCATGCGTCTCGGGATCCATGTTGAGTCGCGGCGCGCCATGAAAGCGAGGAGCGACATCAGGCCGAACTTTGGGATACTGCTCCGTGTAAATCCCTTTGCCACCGACTGCGTCACTATCGGTGAGCGCGCCGAGGTTGAATTTCATGGTCAGTCCCATGCCCTTCAACAGATCGACCATGAAGAACCGCTTAACTTTATCGATGAACTTGGGTTTTGGAACTTTAACTAAAGGCATGGTCTATTTTCGATTTTAGATTGACGATTGTCGATTTGAACAAACTCTGGTCCGGCGTGTCGCCCACCCGTTCCCATTTCACCCCTCTGCCGGCACCGCAGGTTTGCCTTTCGGCAGATTTACTAAACGTATATTGCGGCGTTGACTCTTCAGATTAAAGTCGCGCGAGCGCCAGTTGATTCGTGACAACAGCATTCCTGTTATTACCAACCCAATCAACCCGAAAACAATCATTAGGACCTTGCCGCGAACCGTAAGATTCAACCCGTTTGAGATCGTGTCGATCGTATTGATACCGCTACCATCAAGGAACTGCACGAGAAACACTGCAAACGCAGTCAAACAAATATTGATCAGTGCTGATGGGATCAGCCACTTCCAACCAATGTCCATCAATTGGTCGTAACGAAATCGCGGAAGCGTCCAACGCAGCCAGAAATAGAGGTAAAGAACGACCAGTGTCTTGATAACAAATATCAGTAAACTGACTATAACATAGAGGTTATGGTAGCCCTGCGCTTCCGTGAAGCGATAAACGAACGGGAAGTACCACCCACCAAGATAGACGGTGACAGCCACCGCAGACACCACGACCATCGCTGCATACTCAGCCATAAAAAATAGCGACCAGCGAAAGCCTGAATATTCGGTATGGAATCCTGCGACGAGTTCTGACTCCGCTTCCGGAAGATCAAATGGTGCGCGATTGTTCTCAGCAATGCCACTCACAAGAAAGATCAGAAAGCCCACTGGTTGGTAGAGCACAAACCAGATCGTATCTGTCGCTTGCGCATAGACGACTCCAGACAGAGACAGAGTTCGGGCAAACATCAAGGCGCCGATCAAAGACAGGCCCATCGCCACTTCGTACGACACCATCTGGGCACTGGAACGCAATCCTCCCAACAGAGCGTACTTGGAATTGGAGGACCATCCGGCCAGGATCAAGGCCAGCACACCAACACTCGAAATGCCGAGCACGAAAAGAAGCGCGATGTTTACGTCAGTGATGACACCCCAATCCGGTGCAAAAGGAATCACTGCGAGAACGATGAATGCTGAAGCTACTGCGATGTAAGGCGCGAGAAAGAAGATCCAACGGTCGGCTTTGTCAGGAATGAAATCCTCTTTTGTTAAGAGCTTAAGACCATCGGCAATTGGCTGAAGCAAACCCCATGGACCAACACGCATGGGACCCAGTCGAGACGGCATGAATGCTGAAATCTTGCGTTCGAGGTAAGTGGCGTACGCAACCCAGCCGGCGACCAGTGTGACGACGAGGCCAATCTGAATCAGCGGCCAAACGACATGCGTTATGGTCTCAGCGCTGAAAAACCTCAGCAGCAGATCGTTGACAAAGTTAATGGGCGCAAACAGAAAAACTGACATGCAGGTCCTATTTCCTATTAGTCCTATCGCTCTTCACCAATCACCGGTCGATCTCGCCCAGCACAATATCCAAGGTTCCAATAATCGCGACGACGTCAGCCACCAGGTGACCGATACACATCTGTCTCAACGCTTGCAGGTTGATCAATGAGGGAGGCCTGACACGCACTCGCCACGGGTGGGCCGTTCCATCTGAAACGAGATAACAACCAATCTCGCCCTTCGGCCCCTCAATCGAATGGTAATAATCACCGACGGGCGGCTTAACGACTTTAGGCAGCTTTGCGTTTACTGGCCCATCGGGAAGTTGTGTTAATGCCTGATCGATAATTCGCCGCGATTGCCGCATCTCTTCCAACCGTACGAGGTAGCGGTCGTAAGTGTCGCCGTTCTCGCCGAGCGGTATGTCAAAATCCATATCAGCATAAGCCGCGTATGGTCTTGCTTTCCTTACATCCCATGCGACACCCGAACCGCGCAGTGCTGGACCAGACAAGCCGATCGCAATCGCCTCTTCCCCCGATATCACTCCGATGCCAACGGTTCGACTCAACCAGATCCGGTTTTCCGAGAGTACAGTTTCGTACTCGTCCAGACGCATGGGAAAGTTGTTTACAAAACGACGAACATCCGTTTCGAAACCGTCATACGCGTCGTTAGGCATTCCACCAACCCGCCATGCATGACAAGTCAGTCGCGCACCAAACTGGCGTTCGAAGATCTTCAGGATCTCTTCACGTTCACGAAGTGCCCACAACAGCACGGTGATCGCGCCAATATCCAGAGCGTGCGTCGCGAGCCATAACAAGTGCGACGCAATACGATTGAGTTCGGTGAGAATCGTGCGCAGGTAGTGAGCACGAGGCGGAACGGGAAGCGCCATCATCTGCTCAACTGTTTCAACCCAAACTAATCCATTGGAGACTGCGGCGATGTAATCGAGTCGATCCCAGTAGGGGGCGATCATTGTGTACTGACGATTTTCAGCGATCTTCTCCATTCCACGATGCAGATAGCCGATATCGCAATCGAGATCGATCACCGTCTCGCCGTCAAGCTTCAGGACTACACGCAACACACCATGTGTTGATGGGTGCTGCGGCCCCATGTTCAAAATCATCTCGGGGCTGTCGAGCAGCGTCTCTTTAGTTGTCGCAATTTCTACCTGGTGCATAAGAGCTCACATAGCCGTCGGTTCAGGTTCGGCTGGAAGATAACAACCGGTTACGGTCCAGGGCTCGATTACTATTCCGATCTCTTTGGCCTTACCGCTGGCACGCGATTGAGCCAACTTAAGCACAATCGCCATGGTCGCGCTCGCCTTGTTCCAAACGTTCCGGGGAGAAGCAGTTTCTGTCAGCACAAACCCGGCCACTCGTGCCGCATCCGGCGAGTCAAAAACTTTGGCCTCATACTGAGCAGCAATCTCTTTCGGCGTCATCGCGGTTTAGCAGTGATGTTCAGAGAAGTCACTTGTCTTTCGGCATGACCTCTTTTCCGTATTGAAAAATCTCGCGCATCATTCGTTCTTCCGGCACAGATAAGATTTCGAGTCCGTACGCGCGTCTCTGCTCGAGCTGTTCCTGTTGCACCTCAGTCATCTCAGGAAGATGCTTTGCAGTCCACTGGTTCTCAATGAACTCAAGTGGATAATCCTTTCGTAGCGGATGTCCTTCCCAGTCGGGCGGTAACAAAATGCGACGCAGATCGGGATGGTTCTGAAAAACCACGCCGAAAAGATCGAACACCTCGCGTTCCATCCAATTGGCCGCCGGCCAAACGCCAGTCACAGTTGGCAATCCTTCATTTTCAGCGATGTTCGCCTTCAAACGAACTCTTTGATTTACGGCGATCGAATACAGGTTGTAAACGAGCTCAAACGGCTTGTCCTGCAACGGGAAGTGGACACACGTGATGTCCGACAAGTAGTTGAATGGTGTCTCGTCATGCAATCGCAGGTAGTCGCATACCTCAGCAATATTTCCCGCCGCCACTCGTACAGAAAGCTGACCAAGAAACTCAGTCGCTTCTCCAATAACTTCACCAAATTTGGCCTTGAGATTCTTAACCAGAGGATGGGCGGAAGCGTCCGTTGGTTTGGGACCTTCTTCCTTCTTTTTAACCGGAGGTTTTGGAGTTCCAGCAGCAGAGGTGGCGTCGAGCGACTCTTTTACTGCAGCGACGCGCGTTTTGGCCTGTTCAACCATCGCGGCCTTCTCAGCGTCGGCACCTGAAAGCTCACCTGCATTTGGTATCGAAGATGGTGGTGGCGTGCCAGAGTCGGCAGACTCTTTGGAAGAGTCGGATGGCGAGTTAGGCTCGGGAGGTCGTGCTGTTTGCGGCTCCTTGTTATCTTCTCCCATAAGGTTCGATAAGGCGCTCGCACACTCTCTTAGGAGTGCGCTCCGCATAATTGCAGAGTGCGAAAGAGTTAGGGTTGAAGAATTAATGCACTTACAGTAGGACGGCGAAGTTGGATTTAAGCATGCGAGCTATTTGCTGTCAACAAAGTAGTCTTTTTGCGTTTTCGGGCCTCAAAGTCCACTCCTTGGAGTGGGTTTAAGCGAAGCGCGGAGCCCTGGTTATTGTCGATTTTCGATTGTCGATTGAGCTTTGACCGGACGGAGACTCATATAATCTTGGAAGTTCATCGGAAAATGGAACTTTACTCGACGCTAGATCGGCAATCGACAATGACCAGGGTGTCCCGCTTCGCTTGCCACCTCATTCCAGACTGCAAACTTGACGACCTGTTGACCGGACCCTATCATGGCTTGTTTGAAAATAGCGGCATTTCGCTGTCTATATAACGAGGAACAAGAATGAAACCAGGAATTCACCCAGAGTATAACGAGATCACTGTAACCTGCGCTTGCGGCGAGTCTTTCAAGACGCGTTCCACCAAGAAAGGCGATCTTCACGTGGAAATCTGCTCCGCGTGTCATCCCTTCTTTACCGGAAAACAGAAACTTGTGGACACTGCCGGACGTGTGGACCGTTTCAACAAACGCTATGGCAAGAAACCCGCAACCGAACAGGCTGCGAGCTAACTATTTGATGACCAACAGACACTAGCAACTAACAAATTCAAACGCCGGCGTGATTACCGTCGGTCGCCAAAGGTGCATCCAATGCATGAGCGACCACTGAGACCGCCGGCGTTACTCTTTTTCGCGCAGGCAAATGTCCAAGCGAGAGTCATTCGGGATGAAAAGAGGTTGAGGCGTTGAGCACAAACGAACGGGATCTTATAGTCGGAGGGCAGGCTGTTATCGAAGGTGTGATGATGCGTACTCCAAACGCATACGCGATCGCCATTCGGAAGGCTGATGGCACGATCATTAACACAGCTGCCGCGCTTCCCAAGTGGAGCGACAAGTGGCCGATTCTCAAGCTGCCTATACTTCGTGGCGGCGCGGTGCTGGTCCAATCAATGGGCCTCGGAATCAAGGCGTTAAACTTTTCTGCCAACGAAGCTTTCTCAGAGACAGAGGAAGTAGAGACCAGGAACCTGCCAGTAATGCTGTCGCCGGCAGTGATCGAAGGCGAGGGAGACTTTGCCGGCGTTACGGGGGCAATGCCCGGACTCATTCCAGTACCTACTCAAGAACGTTCGAAGGATGAGCTCAAGAAAGGCGGAACGGCAGCGGCAGCTGGTTCAATCGCGTTTGCGATCGTCTTTAATATTCTTCTTTTTGTGGCCGCGCCACTGCTTTTGACAAACGCGATCTTCATTGCTGCAGGTTGGGCCCCGGCACCCGTCGTCGCGTCAACCGTCAACGATAATTCATCAACCGCCGGCACGGCTGCGACCAGTGTTGGAGATCCAATCGTTTCGAGTACTCCCTGGTACCAGCGTGCCTGGCAGACCGTGCGAACCTATTTGCACCCTGTGCGACCGTCGATAGCCTTTAACTTGATCGATGGACTCATTCGCATGACGTTCTTCCTGATAATGATCTTCAGCTTCTCTTTGTTGAAGGATATTCGCCGCGTTTTTGAATATCACGGGGCTGAACACAAAACAGTTTTCACCTGGGAAGCAGGGTTGCCGTTGACGGTCGAAAACGCCCGTCCGCAACCGCGTCAGCATCCCCGCTGTGGGACGAGCTTTCTGATGGTGGTGATGCTGGTTTCCATCGTCTTGTTCTCGATCATCACGTTCGAATCATTGGTCTACAACTTCCTCGTGCGGCTGGCGCTCGTCCCGGTTGTCGCCGGAATCTCGTATGAGATCATCCGACTCTCGGCTCGCAAAGAAGGTGGCTGGTTCTTCAAAATGATCACGAAACCTGGTGTGTGGCTCCAGAACATCACCACACAGGAACCGGACGACCAACAATTGGAAGTTGCGATTGAAGCACTAAAAGAGTCACTTAAACTTGAACCCAAACAACCGGAACTGGACCTGGCTCCACTTTCATAACTTCAGAGATCACCATGCTGGACCGACTCGCACAAATCGAAACTCGTTACGAAGAACTTTCGCAGGAACTTTCTTCGCCTGAGTTGCTGTCTAATCAAAGTGCTTATGCAAAGGCTGCCAAACAACATCGCAGTCTCGGCGAAATCGTTGAGCGGTACCGCACACTTAAGACGTTAAAAGAGGAACTTGAAGGCGCTCGCGAATTGGCTGACAAGTCTGATGATCAGGAAATGCGCGAGATGGCCCGTGTCGAGGTTGAAACGCTGGAACGTAAAGTGGACGAGACCGAGACTGAATTAAAACTTCTACTCGTGCCCTCCGATCCAAATGACGAGAAGAACGTGATTCTCGAAATTCGAGCCGGAACCGGCGGCGATGAAGCCACACTGTTCGCCGCAGAGATGCTGCGTATGTATCACCGTTACGCTGAAAGGCAGGGCTGGAAGTTTGAAGTTCTCGATGCCTCCGAGTCAGGAATCGGAGGTATCAAGGAAGGCATCGCCTTGATCGAAGGAGACAAAGTCTTCTCCAAATTGAAACACGAATCGGGTGTGCACCGCGTACAACGGGTTCCCCAAACGGAAGCTAGCGGTCGTATTCATACCTCAGCAATTACAGTTGCGGTGCTGCCGGAAGCTGAAGAGGTTGATGTGAAGATTGATCCGAAGGATCTGCGGATCGATACATTTTGTTCGTCAGGACCTGGCGGACAATCAGTGAATACCACCTATTCGGCAGTGCGCATCACCCACTTGCCGACGAATGTCGTCGTGTCAATGCAGGACGAGAAGTCGCAGATCAAGAATCGCGAGAAGGCGATGCGAGTGTTACGCGCGCGTTTGCAGGAGCTCGAGGAGCAGAAACAGCATGACGCGCTGGCAAGCGAGCGGCGTTCGATGGTTGGTTCGGGAGATCGATCCGAAAAGATTCGCACCTATAACTTCAAAGAGAATCGTGTGACCGATCATCGTATCGGCCTGACTATTCATCAATTGGATCTGGTAATGGGTGGGAATCTTGATGAGATCATTCAAGCGCTTGTCACACACTACCAGGCCGAAAAATTGAAATCCGAAGTCGCGAAAACTGAGCAGTCGCCGCTGCCGGAACGCAGCCCGCAACTCACAACTTAAACTTCCCCTCGCCGGACCCACAGTGGTCATTGAGTCATTACCACCTCGCGGTAGCGGGTGGATCCCTTAGTCCCCCGAAACGTAGTGCGACGCCAGAAACGATGTAGAATCCAACTATGTCGACAACTACGCACGTCCTCTTGATCCGTCACGGTCAATCCGAAGGCAACGCCGCTGGTAGATTTGGCGGCCACACGGCCACACCTCTCTCTCCAAAAGGACGCGAACAGGCCCAACGAACTGCACGGGCGTTATCGTCAGAGACTTTCAGCGCGATTTACACGAGCGATTTGCCGCGAGCGGTTGAGACTGCAACTCCACTCGCGAAGCTGGCCGGTTTGGAGTTACAGATCACTGATGCGTTTCGCGAACGTAGCGTGGGTGTGATGGAAGGACTGACATTCGAAGAGGCGGCAGAACAACATCCAGAACAATATGCTGCTCTCCTCAGACGTGACATGGAGCATGTCTTGCTGGGCGGCGAGAGTTATCGGCAATTACTCGATCGTGCTTCCCGAAAGCTGGACGAGGCAATGCAACAGAATATCGGCGGGAGATTAGCCATCTTTACCCACACCGGGACGATCTGCATTTTGGCACTTCATCTGATGGGTGCGTTGGATGCCCCCGAGTTGAAACCGGTATGGATTGCCACGGCAAATTGCGGAGTGTGCCGTTTTGAAATTCGAGATGATGGATTCGTACGCGTGGCTGCCGTCAACGATACGCGTCACTTGCTGAGCCTTGGCGCGGTGACCTCAGCGTGACGCGATTCTTTCTCGCTCAGCAGCGCTCCACTCACATATCAACCTCGCGTCCTCAGCAGACACCTTTGCGTTTCGGTGAATTCGAGTGTAAGACGAGAGCGGCATCGCACCTGATTTAACTTCCTCACACATCTCCTCGAGTAAGTCTTCTGCGTCGTCCCTTTCGTAACGACTCCATTCAGAAAAGTTCAAATGACTTCGTCCATGGTTGACGTGATCGATCACGAACCACGACACCGGCGCAACGTTGCTGTACCAAGGCCAGCGTGTCTGGTTTGAATGGCAGTCGACACACGAGCGATCCAGAATCGCCGCGACTTGTGGGTTCAATTGAGTGTGAGCAGCAAGACTTTGTGACTGAATGCTTGCTGGATTACTTCTCGCCGGCCGGATGAATTGTGCGCCAACGATTAGCGCAATTAATGCAACGGCCAACCACTTGGCGATTCGAATTTTGCTACTCATATCTCACTCCGTTTTCAGCCGTCGGTGGAAAAGCCAGGCCAACAAGGCAGTGACTCCCACCACACCACCTCCGATAACCACTCCCGTTAAGAGCGAATGTTCAGTGATAAAGGCAAGCGCCCTTTCAGCAGTTACCCCGGCACGTGTCGCCAACGACCTGTTAATCTCTTCGTTGAGAGGGCCAACGATCTCGGCCTTTCCATCGGGAGCAATTTTTCGCACTCGTGGCGAGCTCCATGAATTTGGCAATGTGAGTCCCAATTCGAGGACGTAGACGCTTCCATTCGCAACCGCCACTCCATTGGGGAAGTACGGAGCTTCGTTGCGCAGCACAACTGACACACGACCTGCGGGATCGATCTTCAATAGTCTTCGTTTGCTCGCATCGGCAACGTAGACATTTTTCGCTGAATCGACGGCCAGTCCCGCTAAGCCACCGTAAGCAGCAAAGAGTCTTGGATCATCGTTCGGTGTTTTGAAATCGAGGCCTCGGGCCAGCGTTGTGACCGTACCATCCGGGGCAACTTTTCGAACTGAGTTGTTGTCGGTGAGATAAATAGTGTCATCTGGCGCAATGAACATCCCGCCAATACTACTGAACCGTGCGGCAGCGCCTTTACCGTCCGCATATCCGTACGAGCCGCCGGCAAAGACCGTCACTTCACCATTAGGAGTTCTTTTCAGCAGGACGGTGTGCTGCCTCAGATGATTGTTTTGATCCACCTGGTACATGTTGCCGTGCCGGTCGAACCACATACTTGCTCCGCGCGGTGGATTCGACGTCGGTTCGATCAGGTAAGTCAGCTGTCCAGCGGGCGTCATCTTCCATATATCGGAAATCCAACGTTCAGTGGCAGGCTCGTACGAAATATCTGCACCATAAATGTTGTCGTTGGCGTCAATGCTTAGTTCATGAATATGCCGCCCTGATACTCCTTCGCGGAAGACCGATCGCTGACCTTTCAGATCAATCTTCCAGATCGTTTCGAGGTCGCTGAAGTAAACGTTACCAGAGCGATCGACAACGATTCCTGTCGCAGGATGAGCTGCTACCTCATGCGCTTGGACCAGTAACAGGATGACTGCAGCCAGAATGATTCGCTTCATTCTCACCTCGCGTTAATTGCCCGTGCAGTTGCTCGAGCAACGCTCAACCTTGATGTCCCGCACGGCGCGCAATACGCCATCGTCGCCACGTTTCAACGTGAGTACCGCGCCAAAGCTGCCCAACTCGGCGGCCTTTCGCTTCTGGTCTTCACTGACAAA
>DATBMP010000245.1:0-5094 GCA_036554845.1 Pyrinomonadaceae bacterium | reverse complement strand
GAGATCGTTGCGCTTCCAATTACCGCTGGTTCCGAGCCTTATCTCAAATGGCTTGATGCTTCGCTTACTAAGTAGTTGACAACCTACCGTTCCTCTAGCACACGATACTCATCTGAAATTATGGGATCTATGGTACGGAGTGCGTTTTGACTCTCCAGCATTATCTGCACGATTTCTGAAGGCGAGTCGGTTACGTGTAACAACTTGAGGTCTTGTTCCGAGACCTTACCTTCTTTCAACGCCACCTCACCAACCCAGTCCAGAAGTCCTCTCCAATACTCGCTTCCGAACATCACCACAGGGAAGTTACGAATCTTCTTCGTTTGAATCAGCGTTAGCGCTTCAAATAATTCGTCGAGCGTGCCGAAGCCACCCGGGAAGATGATGAACCCCAAACTGTATTTGACGAACATCATTTTGCGCACAAAGAAGTAGCGAAAGGTCAAAACCCGCGTTTGGTAAGCATTGGGACGTTGTTCGAATGGGAGTTCGATGTTGCAACCAATAGAAACCCCACCAGCCTCGAACGCTCCTTTATTCGCCGCTTCCATAATCCCTGGACCACCACCGGTGATGATCGCAAAGCCTTCCCGAGCAAGCAGTGCGGCGGTCTCTTCAGCAGCCCTATAGTCTGGATCGTTAGCCGGCGTTCGCGCAGAACCAAAGATTGAGATACCGCGTGTTAGGGACGCGAGCTCATCGAATCCCTCGACAAACTCACCCATGATTCTGAACACCCGCCACGTGTCGGTGTGGGTGAATTCATCCTGACGAGGACTCTCAAGGAGTTGCTCATCCTGAGTACGTTCGTGTGGACGGTTTTCCGGATCGTTCGTTTTCGCCATCAACGTCTCCTACGAATTGCTTGATGCAGAAACGAGGCAATTGTTTCAGACGAGGGAGCAGGGGGCTAGATACCCATGATGTTGTAGCCGCAGTCAACGTAAATCGTCTCGCCTGTAATCGCGGAACCGAGCTCGCTACAAAGAAACAGCGCAGTATTTCCTACCTCGCGAGGCTCGACATTGCGGCGAAGAGGAGCACGTTCGGCAGCATGTTTCAGCATGCTAGTGAAATCTGAGACACCGCGTGCGGACAAAGTCTGAATTGGACCGGCACTAATTGCATTCACGCGAATCTTTCGTGGTCCAAGATCATTTGCGAGATAGCGAGTGCTGGCTTCTAATGCGGCCTTTGCGACACCCATCACGTTGTAACCTGCGACAACCTTCTCGGCGCCGTAGTAGGTCATGCACACGATGCTGCCACCTTCGGTCATCAAAGGCGCAGCTGCACGCGAGAGTTGGACCAGGGAATAGGCGCTGACTTCGAGCGCAGTCAAAAAAGCGTCGCGACTGGTGTTCAGGTATTCACCTTCCAACGCTTCGCGCGGGGCGTACGCGATGCTGTGAATGAGAAAATCGAGACGTCCAAATTCCTGAGCGACGTGGCCGAATGCGTTGTCCACTTCACTTTGATTAGTTACATCGCAGGGAACCAGCAGCGAACCGGGCATCGTGTCTTTAGTGAGACCTTCCACGTTCTCTTTCAGGCGATCTCCCTGATAGCTGAAAGCCAACCGCGCGCCCGCTTCGTGTAAAGCCTGTGCCGTAGCCCAAGCGATAGAACGTTTGTTTGCAACGCCGAAAATGATTCCGTTCTTGTTCGTAAGCATTCTTGACTACCTATCAAAGGATTACTGTCACACGAAATGAAAGACTTTAGGCGGCCACTGAGTCAGGATTATCGCTCATCAATTCCTTGTAATCTCCGCTCTCAACCCATTGCAGAATCTCTGAGACGCGCCATACCGGAAACGGATGACTCAAGCCCGAGTTGATCACGTCGGCCCAAAAACGATCGAGGGCTTTCGCGTCATAGTTCTTCTGGAAGTCACGCGCCTGAACTAAGAACTGATCGTAGTCGACTTTTGAAGCATATGTTCCACCCGCGAGTTTCATCATCGTGCGACCAATAACGTGCGCGTCTTGGGTTACCAAAAGAGCAGCACGATCGCATGACAGTTCCGCGCGCCGGGCCCACGCGAGTAAAGCTGCCCTCATCGAAAGCGTTAAGAGCTCTTTCACGATCATGGTTAGTGGTGAAGCGAGAACTGCTGTCCGGGCAAGGAACTCAATTAGTCGCGCCGCGGTGAGATAAAGCACATGACCAGAATGAATGTGACCTACCTCGTGGGCCACTACCGCTAACACCTCCTCATCATTCAAGCGCTCGATCAGTTGGGAGTAAAGAACTATCACCGGTCGCTCAACTCCGCCCGTAAACGCATTAACAACTGGATTCTGCTGAACGAAAAGCTCCGGCATGTCTATTCCGAGCGTCGTGCAGGCGACCTGGAGTTTAGCGTGAAGATCGGGACACTGCTGCGGCGTAACTTTGACAGCGCTGGCAGTAAAGATCACCCGAATGACTGATTCACCAGTTATCGCGAGAAGTTTTTTTACTGCGGTGTCCATCCCGGGAATTGCCCTGAGAGCGGCCAATGCTTTGCGATCGGCGGGATGTACATAGCGATTCTTATCAAGATTGGGAAACTTCTTGTGTGGTAGATCGGACAGCGGCAATCGGCAACGTCCGCAGCGCGGTTCACCATTCTCAGTTCGAATTTGATTACGCTGTCCACAAAAGCGGCAACGAATGAAATCAGTTGAAGGGGAGCCCTCGTTATCGTCTATATCTGCCATAAATCACCACCAAATTTAGCTTGTAAGAAACATTAACCAACAGGGGGACTTCAAGCCTGCACGTCAACGAATTGTAACTTCAAGTGTGTAGGTAGCATTGCCGCGCGTCGGACTAACCCAGATTGAATAATCGCCTGATAATGGCAACTCTCCGGTCCAATCCATCGCGTCAGCGCCTTCTTCGGTACCTTCAAGAGCGGTTGCATCTGGTCCAAGGATAGTGAACACAGCATTCTTCTCACGCGAAGTGATATGCACGATCATAGTTTGGCCTGCGCGCGCGCCGAGTATGTACCGATCCTGCGTAGCACGGACCACAGCTCCTTTTAAAACTGCAGTGGTCCGTCCTTTGGCAAAACGTACTCGTTGTGTTTTGCCTTTCGGCGGCGCCAAAGTACCGCCGCCCTGGGCCACCACTGCGGTAAATAGAGAAATTAGAATGCAGGAAATGAGGCCCGCTCGCATCAAGGATGTTCTCGTCACTCGTTTTTTCTCCTTAGACATCAGTGTTTGAAGTGCCGGATTCCGGTAAAGACCATAGCAAGTCCGTGTTCATCGGCTGCGGTTATCGATTCCTGATCCTTTACTGATCCGCCCGGTTGAATGATTGCGCTGATGCCGTGCTTCGCAGCTTCATCGATCCCATCACGAAAAGGAAAGAAAGCATCTGAGGCCAGCACGGAACCTTGTACCGGCAACTGTGCACGCGAAGCGCCGAGTCTCACCGAATCGACCCGCGACATTTGGCCCGCACCCACGCCGACCGTCTGTCCCGCATTCGCATAAACGATGGCGTTTGATTTTGTATGTTTGCAGACCGTCCAGGCAAACATCATTGCGGTGATCTCTTCGGGAGTGGGTTGGCGCTTGCTTACAACTGTTAAATCCTTCGGACTGAGTTTGTGACTGTCTCGAGTTTGCATCAGCATGCCGCCCGAAATCTGCCGGTGTTCAAGTTCGATGATTTCATTACCACTTTGGGCTCGCAATACACGAAGGTTCTTCTTTGAACGCAAGATCTCCAGCGCTGCAGGTTCGTACTCAGGAGCAATAACGACTTCGGTGAAGATCTCAATCACCGCTTTGGCCGTAGCTTCGTCGACTGGGCGATTAAAAGCGACGATTCCGCCAAAGGCAGAGACTGGATCAGTCTGAAGCGCTTTCCGATACGCCTTTTCGGGATTCGAGTCTTGTCCTACGCCGGCAGGATTAGTGTGCTTAATTATTGCGCAAGTGGATTCTTCGAAATCAGAGACTAGTTGCCACGCTGCATCGGTATCGAGATAGTTGTTGTAAGACATCTCTTTACCAGACAAGAGCTCGGCATTGGCGACTCCAGAATCGTTGCCTCCATTGTAGAGCGCGGCTTGTTGATGCGGATTCTCGCCATAACGCAAGTCTCGAACTTTCCTGAGTCGCAGCTTCTCCCACATGGGGAGTTTGTTTGTCTCTGAGGTTGCCTGTCGCCAGGGATATCGCCCAATCGAAAGTCGAGTGACCTCGAAATCAAACCCACCGTTCAATCCCTCTTCGCGAATGACATCCGAAAGGTAGATGAGGATTGCATCGTCATATTCTGAAGTTTGTCGAAAGGCTTCCTGAACCAGCCATGCTCGAGTAAACAATGATAGTGCGCCTTCGTGTTGTCGCAGTTCATTGGCGATGTTTTTGTACGCCGCAGGACTCACCAGCACAGCAACATCTTTCCAATTCTTCGCGGCTGATCGGATCATTGCTGGGCCACCTATATCGATCTGCTCGATAGCCTCGTCCAGCTTCACACCTTCGCGACTGACGGTCTCCAAAAATGGGTACAGGTTAACCACCACCATGTCGATGGGTTCGATTCCATGTTCCCACATCGCATTTACGTGTTCTTTGTTGTCACGAAGCGCGAGCAGTCCTCCATGAATCCGTGGATGAAGGGTCTTGACGCGACCATCCATCATTTCTGGAAACCCGGTAATGTCTGAAACGTCTCGAACCGGAATCCCTGCGTCGCGAAGATGTTTGGCAGTACCACCCGTGCTGATAATCTCGGTGCCGAACTCCGTCAGCACGCGAGCAAATTCCACGATTCCCGTCTTATCCGAGACGCTAATAAGTGCGCGTCGAATTTTGGACCAGCGTTCGTTTTCCGTCATGTGTTTCAATTATAGCCGAGAAAAATGTATGCGTGGTTATTGGTTAGGTGTCGGGTGTTTTTGCGGAGGCATATTCACCGAAAAGTGATGGGTTCGGGAAAAACCCCGCCCGCTTACTGAGTAAGATAGTTTTGGGTTGGATAACGTAATTGACACCCGATGATTGTGCCCGTCTCTTGCGCCTTCACCAATATAGAATCCAATCAAATACTGACTCTTGAGATCATCGGCGATCGCTTGAAATA
>DATBMP010000079.1:0-6869 GCA_036554845.1 Pyrinomonadaceae bacterium | reverse complement strand
CACCTACCCAGACTCGCCATTCTTGCCGCTCGCTAAACTGGCGATCGCGGATTCGTTCTATCTTGAAGGGACCTCAAGCGCGCTTATTCAAGCGGCACAAGCCTATCAGGATTGGTTAACCTTCTTCCCCACCGATCCACTGGCCGATGACGCGATGTTGAAAGTTGCCGAAGCCGAGATGCGACAGATGGGCCTCGCTGATCGCGATGTTAGCCATGCTCGCAAAGCAGAACAAAGACTGAAGGCTTTAATGCAGCAGTTTCCGCAGACGAAATTGCGTCCTGAGGTTGAGGAACGGCTGCGTGAGGTTCAGGAGAACCTTGCGATGCACAACTTCCAGGTCGGAAATTTCTATCTCGAGGCGCGCTATCAGCAAGGCAAAGGTGGTTTGAAGGGTGCACAGTCGCGTTTCAAAGAGATTGTCGAGAAGTATCCGAACTTCTCGTACATGGATGAAGTACTCTTCAAACTTGCACATACATACGAGCAGGAAGAAGAGCCAGATGAAGCAGCGAAGTACTATGCGCAGCTCCTTCGAAATCATCCAAATAGTGAATTCGCCGAGAAGTCTCGCGATCAGTTGGGCATCATAGGTGTGCCGGTTCCTGAACCTGATCCAGCGAGGAAGAATGCTCCGGTTCCAGTTCGTGCCGGGTTTATGCAAAAGGTCATGCAGGAAGTGACTGGCCGTGCCGAAGTTAGTTTTAGAAAGGACGGCATCCTTATCAGCAAGAACGGCAATGAAGGGAAGGACTTGATTGACGAGGCGTTGAAGTACAACGGGCAGCTGCCCGAGATGACAACTCCGGAAGCGCCGGTGCAGCGAGGAACGCAACCAAACAACACCGCACCTGGTCCATCAACTCGCAATGCTGCTCCAACGAACACTAATGGTTCGCCAAACAAGCCCTAGACCAAAACGCACAGCTGTAAGCAAAGACCGGCCTGTTGATTAACTCAGCAGGCCGGTTTTTTTTTTCGGCGCAGCGCGAACCTGTCCTGCAATGAGTTTTGTGCAAAGCTGGGCTTAGAGCCCGCTTTGCACCGCTTGAATAGACTGGTATTTTGATTGACAACGATTCCTTGATAATGGACCGCGGGCTCACTCAGGAGGTGAGATAAGGTGTCTGAAAACGTCCAGACAGAACTCACTCGCAGGCACAAGACGGCTGCAAATACCGTTATCGTTCTTATCATTGCTACGGCATTTCTTGCTCTAGTCGCCCTGTTGGGGAAAGGCTATTTCCGACAAAGTCAGAATAATTCGCTCGATATCGCCGTCAGAATCACGATCTTAATCTTTGGTCTCGGTGCAGTGGCACTTCGTCGAACCCGATTTAGCGCGATGCGCCTGCAGGACATCGCCGGCCTCAGTGGACCCTCAGGATTGCTACAGACGCTGGAGAAAACGACACTTCAGATTGCATTTCTCGGGTCGGTAATCGCAGTCATTGGATTCGTCGCAACGGTGCTGACTGGAAACGACTTCTACACCTATGGGGCGTGCCTGGTAGCCCTGGCGGTCCTTGTTTATGTTTATCCAACGCGCAAGTCGTGGGACCGCACGATGCGGCAGTTCGCGCCCGATAACGACCTAAACCCTCAGCAACACAACTCACTGAAAGCCCCATAATTCCACCGTCTTATCCGCATGCCTTCCGCCACAGGACAAAACGGTTGATCTCAGTTTAATCGTTTGGTAGGGTGGGTGTGCCGATATCCCGTGCCCTGGGAAAAAACGGCGAGGCCACCTCAAGGCCGCAAGTTCTCAAGACTCTCCGAAGACGACCTATTTAGTGATGAGAAAAGGCTCCCTTCCCGCCCGGTTTATCCTTCCTTCAGCCGCGATGGTATTTGCGGTTGCGTTTGTTTCCGGCCCCGCAGTGGCCCAGGAATCAGGCGACCGTCCGGTTGCGCGTCTCATTTCCAGCACCACAATCCCGTCAGCTAGACCGCGCCGCACTGCCGAACCTAGTAATTCTTCGCCAGGGAAAACTTCTAACGACCAGACCTTTCCCTCTCTGGAGGATGCGACAGCAATCGAACGCCGCGCATTCGAGTTGACTAACGAAGAGCGTGTGAAGACTGGATTGAATCGCCTTGAGTGGGATCCTGAGCTTTGCTACCTCGCCCGGATTCATTCTAAGAAGATGGCCCGCCAGGGTTTCTTCTCTCATATCACTCCAGAAGGTCAGCGTCTGAAAGATCGCGCTCTGGCAATGGGTATCCCACGTTTCCGCGTCATAGCCGAGAACATCGCTTACAACCAGGGCTTCAAAGATCCTGGCGCATTCGCGGTCGAACGCTGGATGATCTCCACTGGACATCGTGCGAACATTCTTTATAGTGGCTTTCAAACCGCGGCAGTCGGAGTTTTTGTTGCTCCTGATGGGACGGTTTATTTGACGCAGGCCTTCATCGCACGCTAGGCGCCACTTGAATGTAGCTGGCGCACACCGTGAGGTCAGCTTTCCGAGTGGACACCAGCGACTTCAGCCTTCCTTCCTTCGCCAAAATCAATTGGTATCTGCGTGTTTTGGGTAAACGTCCGGACGGTTATCACGAAATCCAGACGATACTTCAAAGTATCAACCTGCACGACCTCATTCATTTCACCTCAACTGACGACAGCGAGATCGTTCTCACCTCCGACAATCCCACGATTCCCACGGATGAAACGAACCTGATTGTTCGGGCGGCCAAACGTCTGCGCGAATTCAGTGGCGGTGATCGAGGTGCGCATATCATTCTTACGAAGAGGATCCCTACGAGGGCAGGATTGGGAGGAGGGTCGTCGAATGCTGCTGTGGCGCTGCTGGGTCTCAGCAGATTGTGGAAACTGGAAGTGTCGGATTCCGATCTTGCTTTGATTGGTGCGGAACTCGGCGCAGACGTACCGTTCTTCCTGATAGGTGGTTCTGTCCTGGCCGAGGGGATCGGTACCAGACTCATCGAACTGCCCGATATACCTAAAAAACATCTGATTGTGGTCACGCCCAGCGTGGGTGTTACCACAGCGGATGCCTATAAAGCGCTTAATTCCAGTGCCTTGACAACAATCGAGGCCGAAACTATTCTTGCTGTTTCCCGCACAGAGTCATTTTTTGATGATTCATATCTGTGGGATCCTGCGCAAGGTTTAGTGAACGATTTTGAACGAGTGATCTTTGATATAGCGCCTGAGATTAAACTGGCAAGAGACATGCTTGAACAATGCGGCGCAGTTGGCGTTTTACTAGCTGGTAGCGGCTCAAGCGTCTTTGGTATCTTTGACGACCAAAAAGCGCAGGAAGAAGCGCGTCAAATCATTAAGTTGGAAGAGGGTTGGCAGGTTTTTCAGTGTGCTACGATGTCGCGGAAGGAATACTCCAGCGAACTAGCTTTGTAAGTGAGCCTGCGTTCTTTTGATCTGCGATACTGGGGCGTAGCCAAGTGGTAAGGCACCGGTCTTTGGAACCGGCATTCGTAGGTTCGAATCCTCCCGCCCCAGCCATATTTTTCAATGAACAGTTTGGATGCATTTTGATGTGAGCCTGCGAAGCGTCTGGTTTCATGCCTGAGGGTAAGTCTAAAGCGTCGACACAAGGTGTAATCCCGATTCCAATTTCCTAACCTTAAATCCAGCTATCGATCTTTTATGGGTACAACTGGCGGAATCAAGATCTTTTGCGGAAATGCGAATCCCAAGTTGGCGGAAGAGATTTGTCGTCACTTGGGTTGTGACATGGGAAGGGCTTATGCGGAACGTTTCTCGGATGGTGAGTTCAACTTTCAGATAGACGAGAATGTTCGTGGTGGCGACGTTTTTATTGTTCAGCCAACCTGCCCGCCCACTGACGCGCATTTGATGGAACTGCTAATCATGCTTGATGCGTTTCGGCGATCTTCTGCCGAGCGAATCACGGCAGTTCTTCCTTATTACGGCTACGCGCGCTCCGATAAAAAGGATCGACCGCGAGTTCCGATCTCAGCAAAGCTGGTTGCTAACTTGATCACGATAGCCGGCGCTGATCGATTGCTGACGATGGACCTACACGCAGCCCAGATTCAAGGGTTCTTTGATATACCAGTGGACCACCTTTATTCAGCTCCTGTAATGATTGGTCACTATCAGGAGAATCCGCTGCCGAATTTGACCGTGGTGGCCCCCGACACAGGTGGCGCCGAACGTGCCAGAGCTTACGCAAAGAGATTGAACGCAGACCTCGCGCTTTGCGACAAGCGTCGAGAAAAGGCTAATGTTGCCGAAGTGATGAACGTGGTCGGTGATGTTCGTGGTAGAAGTTGTTTAGTAGTAGACGATATGTGCGACACCGGCGGATCGTTAACCAAGGTCGCAAGGGCTTTGAAGAACGCTGGTGCTGAGAGAATTCACGCGTGTTTCACGCATCCGGTTTTATCTGGACGGGCAGTTGAGTTGCTGGACCAATCGGAGATCGAGCAGATCATTGTGACGAACACAGTGCCACTGCACGATCACGCCAGCGAGTTGAAAAAAATCAAGGTACTTAGTATCGCGCCGCTTCTGGCGAAAGCGATCAAGTCGATCCATGAGGAGACAAGTGTTTCCTCGCTCTTCGTATGAAGGGCAAACACTGATGGCTTGAGAAGAAGACCATCAGCGATCGGGGAACCGATTGCCGATTGCCCATTGTTGATTTTGAGGAACGTTATGGTTGTTTCTCAATTGACAATTGGCAATCGGAAATCGGCAATGTTTCTCCGGTCGCTGAACCTATGTAAGAGGAGCAATCATGGCAGAGCAAAAAGACGAGATAACAGTTCGTGCAACGGTGCGTGAGGGTCGCGGAAAAAACGACGCCCGGCGCGCACGACGCATGGGGATGATTCCCGTTACGGTCTATGGCGGCGAGGGCGGCACTGTTGCAGCGTTGGCGCCACTTCGGGATTTGGCTGCGATTCTAAGATCTGAGGCCGGACGAAACACGATCTTCACACTCGATATCGAAGGCGTCGGAAGCAGTGAATGCATGTTCCACGATCGCCAGATCGACCCGGTGCGAAGTCGGTTGATTCATGCCGACATCACCCGATTGGTTAAAGGACAGAAGATTGAAGTCACGGTCCCGTTACACCTCGAGGGAGAGCCGATAGGCGTCAAAGAACAACAGGGGGTCCTCGAACAGGTTCTTCGTGAGTTGGAGATCCGGTGCGAGCCACGCGACATTCCCGATGTCATCAACGTTGATGTTTCGCACCTGGACGTTCACGACGTACTTCACGTTTCTGACATTAAGGTTGAAGGCAACATTGAGATTTTGAATCAGCCCGAAGCGGTTATCGCAACTGTCGGCATCACCCGTGAGGAAGAGGTAGTTGCGCCAGTGGTTGAAGGCGAAGCACCTGCCGAACCGGAAGTCATCGGTAAGGGTAAGAAGGAAGACGAGGAAGGCGAAGAAGAGAAGTAGGGGATTGTCGATTGACGATTGTCGATTGTCGATTTCGTGTTGGGCCGACGTCCCGGTTGAAGCGGTACGTCAATCGACAACCGACAATCGTCAATCGTCAATCGACAATCGGCAATCTGTATCATGTGGCTGATCGTGGGTCTCGGAAATCCCGGTAGCGAGTACGAATGGACCCGGCACAATCTTGGGTTCATGGTCATCGACAGTCTGGCCCGTGAAAGCGGCATTCAGGTTAAAACCCGACAGTGTCAGGCATTAGTGGGAAAGGGTAACTGGGAAGATCGGGAGATCGTGTTAGTTAAGCCGCAGACCTACATGAACCTGAGTGGTGAAGCGGTTAGTTGTTTGATAGCAAAGCATCGAATCGAAGCGCCAGGAGAGAACTTGATAGTCATCTCTGATGACCTGGCTTTACCGTTTGGGAAGATCCGCATTCGCGCTCGTGGATCTGCAGGTGGTCATAACGGTTTGAAATCGATCACTGCGTCGCTTGGAACTGATGAGTACATTCGCCTGCGAATCGGAATTCAGCCCGACCACCCGCTGTCTGATACGAAGCGTTATGTGTTGAGTCCGTTTCCCATGGCGCAGCGAGAGGAAGTAGAACAGATTGTGAAGCATAGCGCCGAAGCCGTGCACGCGATCTTGAACGACGGAGTTTTGAAAGCGATGGCGAAGCATAATTGATTGATGATCTACTATTGACGATTGAACTCAATCGACAATCGGCAATCAAAAATCGTCAATAATAGAAACCTTCTTGCTCCATCAACATTGCTGGGGCTAGACATCCATAAGGAGGATGAGTTTTGGAAACACAAAGACAATATGAAGTGATCTTTATCGTTGACCCAACTGCGGAAGACGATGAAGTAACCCGCCTGACAGAGAGCCTCAAACAGATTGCGACGGATCAGGGTGGCGTTGTGACGAAAGTCGAAAGCATGGGCCGACGTCAGCTCGCCTACGAGATTCTCCACAAGACCGAAGGCAACTTTGTCTTGCTGGAGATCGAGGGATCGGGACGTGAAATCGCCGAGCTGGAACGGCGCATGCGCGTTAACGATCGCATCCTTCGTTACCTGACAGTTCGCGTCGATGAAGATCGCCGGCGCGCCGAAAAATTTAAGTCCAAACGCGCTCGCAAAGCTGAGAAACGACCAGGTTCGCAACAGCGTCAGGCACAGGCCGCTGCCAAGGATCAGAATGAGGAGAACTACGAAGGCTAACCGCCCGGAGAAAATATTATGTCAACAAATTACGAAGACCGCGGCCGCAGCTACAACGGTGATGACGATCTGGATCGAGGACGACCGATGCCCGGGGGTCGAGGTGGTGGCCGCCGCATGCACCGTCGTCGCATCTGCCGTTTTTGCATCGAGAAAGTCGATATCATCGACTTTAAAGACGTGAGATTGCTCGGCAACTACATTCCCGAAC
>DATBMP010000225.1:0-2870 GCA_036554845.1 Pyrinomonadaceae bacterium | reverse complement strand
TCTTTGCCTCGCAACGCTCAAGAGACATTCTGGAGGGCAACGCTTCCGGGTCCTATCCTCCAGAGTTTACCGGCGGTATCACGCAGACTGGGGTGACAAATCTGAAGACTTTCGTCGAACGCGGCGGCTTGTTGGTCTGCTTCGACGCTGCCTGCGATCTGATGATCAAGCAGTTCGAACTACCAATGCAAAACGTACTTGAGGGAGTTCGTTCGACAGATTTCTTCTGTCCGGGTTCCGTTGTCGCTCTAGAGTTGGATCGATCACAACCACTCGCCGCGGGTGTAACTCCCAAGATCGACGCCTTCTTCATCAACAGTTCCGCTTTCGAGTCCTCCCATCCGCGTGTTCGCATCGTTGCGCGTTATGCGCGAGAGAACGTGTTGCGGTCGGGATGGCTACTCGGCGAGGACAAGATCCGAGGCAAGATCGCAATGGCTGAAGTTTCGGTGGGTCAGGGTCGAATCGTCCTCTTTGCTTTTCGGCCTCAGCACCGAGGTCAAACATGGGGTACTTTTCCATTGTTATGGAACACGCTGAACCGCTTTGAGAGACGCGGCTAAATCATGGATTGCGTCGAATGAAAGCCGAAACGATATCAAGCTGGACCTGTCCTTGCTCTCGTTCGTTATTTAGGCGTATCTTCCACTTGTAAACATTCTCTCCTCCAGCCTGTTCCAAGGCTGAAAGCATCTCTTTCCCCGGTTTCGCATCAAAGTGTGTTGCGTTGCCGCGCACGCCTCGGAAGTAACGCCCATGAAAAGAATTCTGTTCTGCCTACTTGTCGTCTCTCTCCTTTCAAACCTGGTGATAGTTACCTCGGCGCAAGTACGTCCACGTCGCGTCGGGAATGAATCATCAACGCGGACTCAGGATCCGCCGGCGACACCCGCTCAGGCTCCTGTATTGCGTGGCAACAATCGGCCAAATCAACCTTCAACAAACACTGTACCGCCCGCACAAGAGGGACCGGAAGAGGTTGGAGAAGGCGATGTCATCCGTGTCAACACGACGTTGGTCACCATTCCGGTGAGCGTCATGGACCGCGATGGGCGCTACATACCGAATTTGCAGAAGGAAGACTTTCGTCTCTGGGAAGACGAGATTGAACAGCAGGTCGCGTATTTTCAATCGGTAGATAAACCGTTTTCGTTGGTTTTGATGATCGACACGAGCGGCTCAACGCGTTTCCGGCTGGAGGAGATTCAGGATGCGGCATTCACGTTCGTCAACCAACTTCGTCCGGACGATCGCGTGATGGTTATCTCTTTTGACGACAGCGTGAAACTGCTGAGCGAATTCACCACGGATCGTAACCAGTTGCGACACGCGATTCGCAGAACCAACACGGGAGAAGGGACACGTCTTTACGACGCGGTGGACTCCGTCATTAATCAAAGACTGAATCGGATTTCCGGCAGAAAAGCGATCGTGCTTTTCACTGACGGTGTGGATACCACCAGCAGGCGTTCTTCCTATGAAGAAAATGTTCGCGATGCAGAAGAGTTGGATGCGCTTGTGTACCCGATTCAGTATGACACCTACAGTGATGTAGCCGGTGGTGGTGGAGGATCGTGGCCAGGTGCACAAATTCCCACTTCGCCTATCGGCATCCTGGCCCAGATCCTCGGCGGTATGGGTCGGCGGCGCGGCGGAATCAGAGGCGGAGGGGGCGGCTCAGGCACGTCGCGGGCTGATTACGATCTCGCAAATCGCTATCTGCGTGACTTAGCTGAAAAGACTGGCGCCAGACAGTATCGCGCGGATACAACTCAGAATCTGGCTCTTGCATTCTCAAACATCGCTGAGGAACTGCGTCGGCAGTACAGCATCGGGTATTACCCGAAGCGATCGGCGCAACCCGGCGAGCGACGACAGATCAGAGTGCGAGTGAACCAGCCGAACCTGGCGGTCCGGACGCGAGACAGTTACGTGTTCAATCCTCAGGGGGCCACTCAGGAAGCGGCATCACAACAGGCGCCACCAATTTTGCGAAAGAAGTATTCTGAACAGTCGCAGTAAAGCCTTTTCAACCGGGCCGAGGACAAGCGTCAAAATGCGGACCGGCAGTTAAACGTCGCCCGGTTAAAGGATTGCCATTACGAATAGGAAAGGGACGAGTTACCTCATCCCTTTTCGCACGATCCGCGTCATCCGGCTCTCGGCCCGTCTAAGACATTCGATTCAATCTTGGCAGCTTGACAGTAAAGATCGCGCCGCTTCGTCCTTCGCAATTCATCGCTTCAACCGAGCCACCATGTAGCTCGACGAGATGTCTCACAATCGCGAGTCCCAAACCAAGTCCACCGTGACGTCTCGTACTTGAACCATCCGCCTGGGTAAATCTTTCGAAGGCGTGCGGTAAGAATTCGGGATCGATTCCTGGGCCACTATCCACCACGCGCAGTTCCACAACACCGTTACTTCCCGAGACCGAGATGTCGACCGTTCCGCCTACGGGAGTGAATTTGACCGCATTCGAGAGTAGGTTCCACGCAATCTGCTGCAGCCGATCAGGATCGCCGTTTACTACCGCTTCAGGAGATTCGAGGGCGGTACTAATGTTTATCTCTTTTGCTCTGGCCGCCGGTTGTATCGCCTCAATGGCAGTCTGAATCACCCGTGGCAACTGCACTGGCGACCATCCCAGACGTAACTTGCCTGTGATGATCCTTGAAACGTCCAGCATGTCTTCAATGATCTGCTTCTGAGACCAGGCATTCCTCTCAATCACGGCGAGTGCATGGTCCAATTCATCGGGGTTGAGCTGATCCGTCCGAAGCATCTTTGACCACCCGACGATTGCATTTAGCGGGGTTCGCAGTTCGTGAGACACCGTGGCGAGGAACTCGTCTTTGAGACGGTTTGCC
>DATBMP010000511.1:0-4811 GCA_036554845.1 Pyrinomonadaceae bacterium | reverse complement strand
AATGCCTTCAGATGAAGCTGCGGATATTGCTTCTTCAGCGACGACAACAGGTCTGTGAAATAGCTGAACGGCAACTTGGTATTCAGCCCACCCGTGATATGAAGTTCTGTTGCGCCCTCGGCGACAGCCTGACCGGCAATGCGCAAGCTGTCCTCGATGTTATGCGTGTAGGCATCGGGCTGTCGTGGCGTGCGATAGAAGCCGCAGAATTTGCAGTCAGCGTAACAAACATTAGTTGGATTGAAGTGGCGGTTTACGTTGAAGTAGGTGGTGGCCCCGTGCATTGAACGGCGCTTGTCATCGGCAAGTCGTCCCAGTGCCGGCAGGTCGTTTGTATTGTATAACGCGACGCCTTCCTCAAAACCAAGCCGCTCACCAGAGGCGATCTTATCGGCCAGACGGCACAGGTTATCGTCGTGCGAGAATTTCATTTCAAGGTCCTTATGAGGGCTGCTCCCCCAAATGTTGCAAAGAGAATCACGCTCACGAAAGCGTTAGTTGTGAAAAATGCAGCGTTGAGTTTGCTAAGGTCGTCAGCTTTCACGAGACGATGCTGGTAAATCAAAAGCACGCCGGTAACGACAACTCCCACCAACGCAATCCAGCCAAGCTCGGTAATCCAGTATAGCGCAAGCAAAGCGACAAAGGCCTGTACGTGGAACAGCCTTGCAATCCAGAGCGAACGAGAGATCCCAAACTTCCGAGGAATCGAATGTAGTTCCTCGCGTACGTCGACATCGTAGTCCTGACAAGCGTAGAGCACATCAAATCCGGCGGTCCAAAGCAGCACCAGGAGAGACAGCAACAAAGGAACTGGACTATCAAGTGAGCCACGGACAGCAATCCATGCCCCTGTGGGTGCGATCGAGAGGCACCATCCCAAAACGAGATGCGAAAGAAATGTCCAGCGCTTGGTGTAGGAATAAAGCAGAACACTTCCCAGGGCGACCGGAGCGAGAAGCAAGGTCAGTCGGTTCAACATCGCTGCGGCGACGAAGAAGATCGCTGCCGACATGAGAATGAAGACGACGACAAATCCGGAAGACAAGATCCCAGCCGGTAGAGCTCGCATACTCGTCCGCGGATTGCGCGCATCGATCTGGCGATCGGCCAGACGATTAAAGGCCATTGCAGTCGATCGTGCGCCGACCATCGCTACCGTGATCCAGATGATCTGGCGCAGCGAGGGGAGTCCGTTTGCAGCCAAAACTGCGCCCAGAAAAGCAAACGGCAAGGCAAAGAGCGTGTGCTCGATCTTGATCATCTCCAGTGTAATTCGAATGTTTTTGAGGGTATTCGGCACAGCCTTATCGCACCGCAGAAGGATCGGCAGAGAGCTCGGATGACTGCGATTTCAGACCCTTCCACTGCGTTGCAGGGGAGTGTGGCACACCGAGGTGATCAAGAATGCGGAAGACAAGATGGTCCACCAGCTCTTCAATTGTTTTTGGTCGATGGTAGAACCCCGGGCTGGCGGGAATGATGTGTACGCCGGCATGCGACAGCCGCAGCATGTTCTCCAGATGAATTGCGTTGTAAGGAGATTCTCGAGGCACCAGAACAAGTCGCCGGCCCTCCTTCAGGCAGACATCAGCGGAGCGATGAATCAGATTTGTGCCAGCACCAGAGGCGATTGCGCCTAACGTTCCCATTGAACAGGGAACGATTACCATGCCTTGTTGCGGATGCGATCCAGAGGCGGGCTTTGCCGCGACGTTGTTGATGCGGTGCACGCGAACCAACTTTGATTCAGCAGGCAATCCAATCCACTTGTTAACTGCCTGTGGGTCTTTGGCGCTCAAATTGGAATCGAGTTCCACGCGCGCTACGGTTTCGCCTGCTTGCGAGACGATTAGATTGATGCGTTCGACAACACCGCTAGCCGCCAGATGAATAAGCGTACGTTGTGCGTAGATTGAGCCGGAAGCTCCCGTGATGGCGACTGTGAATTCCATGAGTTTAATGCTTGTTCAAATCTTACGTTGGGGCAGGTATTAGAGCAAGCGAGTGTACTTTTCTAACCCCACCCCTTTTTCCAGAGTCGTCCGGAGTTCTACCTTGTTTCGTCGCAAGCAGAAAAAAGGCGGGCTGGTAAGCCCGCCTCAAAGTAGGTAGGTGGCTGCAACTCAAAAGAACCGCGAGTAGAGCAACCGGTTTGGTGATCCGGTGCCAACTCCTGATAAGCGATTTGTCGTTGCGTTGTTGACGATTGCGTTGCGGATCGTTGTCGGACTCGCAGACGGATTCGCCTGTTTGTAAAGTGCCGCTACGCCAGCTACATGCGGAGATGCCATGGAGGTTCCGCTGATAGTTGCGGTTGCCGTGTTAGACGTTGCCCAGGCGGAAGTGATCCCTGAACCTGGTGCAAAGATGTCGAGGCAGGTGCCGAAGT
Organism: Pyrinomonadaceae bacterium; assembly: GCA_036554845.1. GTDB lineage: Bacteria > Acidobacteriota > Blastocatellia > Pyrinomonadales > Pyrinomonadaceae > PSRF01. Next base: position 2,419 of record DATBMP010000511.1, on the reverse strand, counting down.
TTGAGAACGACGATCTTGCGTCTGTGGAAGTGGTTGAGCCCGTCGTGATCGCGTTTGCCGCGCGTGCTGGCGATGAATTGCACGCATTCGCATTGCTGTTCCCGGCAGCGACCGCGATTGTTACGCCAGCATTGCTCAGGTTGTTTACCGCGTTATCGAGCGCGGTTGAGATTCCGCCGCCGAGACTCATGTTGGCGACGGCGGGAGCGATGTGATTAGCGCGCACCCAATCGACTCCCGCGATTACACCTGAGGTCGAACCCGATCCCGAGCAGTTAAGCACGCGTACGCCTCTTAACAAGGCGCTCTTTGCAACGCCGTAGGTGGAACCTCCAACAGTTCCGGCTACGTGTGTGCCGTGACCGTTACAATCCTGCCCGCTGCCGCCAAAAGCATCGAACACATTCGAGGCCCTGCCGCCAAATTGGGTATGAGCGGTACGTATGCCGGTATCGATGATGTATGCGCGCACGCCTGAACCAGTCCAATCGTACACGTACGTGCCATTGAGCGGACGGTCGCGCTGGTCTATTCGGTCAAGACCCCAGGTAGCGTTGTTCTGAGTTACGCTGGCTGTCATCACGCCATCTTCTTCCACAAATGCCACCCGAAAATCTTCGCTCAAGGCCTTCGCATCTGCTTCGGACATCTCTACCGCGAATCCGTTAAGGGCATGCTTGTAGACATGTTTGAGCTTGCCTTTGTAGGAGGTGGTCATGTCGTTGGCGACAAATTCGGCAATCGAGTAAGCACCCTTTTCTCCCACGACCGAATCGTCGAGTACCACAATGTAGTTGTTGGCGATCTTGTTTTCTTTGCGCAGGAATTTGTCTTGCTTTGCCCTGCTTTGCGTTGGTGACGAAGCGAGGAGCACAAGACAAAGAAGAGCCAGTGTAAGGACTACGGCAAGTGTTTTCATTTCATCTCCTTTGAGTTGGTAAGTAAGGTTTCCGGAGGGTAGTTGCCGCCCGCATCGGCGACAAAGTAAGCGGGACGAAAATGCCATTGACCAAATATGAAGACTCGTGGGAAGGAGGAAGCCGTGGCAGACACGAAGAGAGTTTTCACCAAGTGCTCGACGTTAACGAAGCCACAGTGAACCACGTGCGGTGCCCTCGAGTAGAAGGAGTTACGAAACGAATTATTTGTTTTAGAAAGCCGAGGTGCGGGGGAAGCGGAGTATAGCACTCTTCATTTAGCTTGCAAGTGCTTTTGCATACTTGTTTGGACGACAAACAAAGTCACCTTGTAAGCGTCTTTGTCACTTAGTGAGAAACTTCGAGACTCGAAGCTCAACAATCGACAAGCGAGCAACTCGCGATGCTAGAATGCCTGCGCATCCCTCCCCCATTAGGAAAGTATGGACTTGTCTGACTTAGAGCGACTCTTGGTCGCATTTCAGAGCGGTGCACTCGATAAGCAGGAAGCGCTGCGTCGTATCTCCGAACTTCATTACGAAGACATCGGTTATGCGCGGGTCGATCACGCGCGCAACTCTCGGCAGGGTTTTCCCGAGGTTGTCTTTGGCGCCGGCAAGACTCGCGAGCAGGTTGTCGGCATCGTCGAACGTCTCGCACAAAGGTCGCCAAACGTACTGATTACTCATACCGACGAAGGCACATTTGGTGAAGTGCGAAACGTAATTAATGAAGCCGAGTGGCATTCAGTCGCACGGTTGATTCGCATTCAGCGCGATCGTACTGAAAGAGGGGTCGGATCGATTGCAGTGGTGACTGCCGGTACCAGCGACATACCCGTTGCCGAAGAGGCCGCGCTAACCGCGGAGGCGATGGGAAACACAGTGGAACGTGTTTGGGATGTTGGTGTCGCCGGCATTCACAGAGTGTTGGCAGAACGTGCGCTACTGCGACGAGCGCGCGTGGCGGTTGTCGTGGCCGGGATGGAAGGTGCGCTACCGTCCGTAGTTGGCGGCCTGGTTTCTGTTCCAGTGGTGGCCGTGCCAACCAGTATCGGTTACGGCGCATCCTTCGGAGGAGTCAGCGCACTTCTGGGAATGTTGAATTCGTGTGCATCGAATGTGTCGGTGGTGAACATCGACAATGGATTTGGAGCGGGGTTTGTCGCCAGTTTGATAAACCGCAAGTGGGAACCGCCAACAGTTACCGAGCAATAGATACCAAACTTTGACTACTCACTTGCCCCAACATCCACTCTCTAATCAAACCATCCACAGACGATTCAAGCGGGGAAGTGCAACCCTGCTGACAGTAGCGCTGGTTCTGTCATGCGTCTCGCCTGCCTGCATTTCACCGAAAAGGACGCCAAACCTCGAACGCATTTTTCGCGACGCGCGAGCGCGAACCGGGAAACGTCCGGTGATCGTCATCCCCGGCACACTTGGTTCTCAACTCATCAACTCGAGAACCGGCGAGGTCGAATGGCCCTCAGTCCTTCGGGA
>DATBMP010000509.1:0-9491 GCA_036554845.1 Pyrinomonadaceae bacterium | reverse complement strand
ACATGAATTGAAGACGGAGAATGGAGTTGCAGTAGCGGCCGTGTGTGCCGATCCGAAAGCACTGCGTCGAGTGCTTTCAAACGTGATCGAGAACGCAATTAAGTACACACCCGACGGTGGGCGCATAATTGTTTCAGCATATGAATCTGAAGATGAAGTCGCCATCAGCGTCGAGGACAACGGCCGGGGCATCCCGGCGGAAGACATGCCTAACCTGTTTGATAAATTCCATCGTGGGCGACCCGCTCCCCACTCCGCAGCGGTGCGGAACGGTACGACAGGCGCTGATTTTTTAGAGGACGCCGATATGTCTGGCGTTGGTTTAGGTTTGTATCTGGGGCGAAACGTAATGGAGCAGATGGGCGGTCGCATTAGCGTTGAGAGCGAAGTGGGGCGGGGAAGCATTTTCACATTACACCTGCCGAGATGGCGGCCCGAAGGATGCACTTGATGAGCAAAAAGTTGCTGGTGGTTGATGACGATCCGAGTCTATTGCTTGCGGTATCAGAAACTCTGCGCACGGAGGGCTTCGAAGTTACCACCGCCCGTCGCGGCGCCGAGGCCATGGTGCGGGTAGCGGAAACCTTGCCCGACCTGATTATCAGTGACATTCGGATGCCAGGAATGGATGGCTATACATTCGTGCGCAATCTTCGATCATCACCTCGTACTCGCCTGGTCCCGATTATCTTCCTGACTGCAAAGGATGAGGTTTCGGATCGCATTGCCGGCTTTCGCACCGGAGTTGATGCTTACATCACAAAACCTTTTGAGTCTGAGGAACTGATCGCGATCGTGAAGAGCATTCTCGAGAGAGTGCAACGCACCCATTCCGACCTTGCTCGCATGTTCTCAGAGCAGGAGGGCGACGAATCGGTGCTCATACGAGATGAAGAGTTGACAGACGCAGAATGGCGTGTGGCCGAGGCAGTTGCGCGGGGACTCTCGAACAAGGAGATCGCCGCCGAGTTACAGCTCAGTTTAAGAACGGTTGAAGGACATATCAGTCGCATTCTCGACAAAAAGAATCTGAGCAACCGGGTGGAGCTGGCGTTACAAATCCGGGAACGAAAGCAACAGTAGTCCTGAGGCGTCAGTGAAAAGCATCAGTGGTCAGTGGTCAGTTGTTAGTGATCAGTTGTTAGTGGTTAGTTGTTAGTGGTCAGTTCTTAGTGGTCAGTTGTTAATGGTTTGTTCTCAGTGGTCAGTTCTTAGAGGTCTGCTTTGCAGAAAAAGTGTCTTGCGTTTCGGCTGTGCCACATCCCTTGCGGTAAGCCTGCGGCTTACCGTTACCAACCTGATTAGTCAGGCTATGCCTAACTGTTCCATTTTCAACATTTCCACCCAACCGCCTGGCCTGCCCCAAATTACCGAGACACCACACGCTTGAGCCGCGTGTCTCAAGTACCAGGCCTGCGTCCGTCCTTTCAGGTGTAAATACCCGCAAGAGCTAGGTGGTAATACCCTATTTCGCACCTCTCCGCTCAGCTAGAGTTACCACTGTAATCATTACCAAAACACACACGAAGGGAGCGCGTTCAAGCATGGCCTTATCAGAGGGTGAATTTAGTGTTCCACCACAAGGCGCAAGAGAAGGTTGGCTTGAAATGCTCCGGCGCTGGTTGGTGAAGTGCCCTCAGTGCAATGAGGTGAGGTTGGTGGTAGGTGGAGACGAAAACGATCAACACATTTGCAAGGACTGCGGCCACAGCTTCGCAATCCGATTGAGCGCGCCGAAAGATCGTTCGTCTGTGTGATGTGAGTAACTGTCGATGGAGGAAATGTCATGTCTTATCAAGGTCCAATGTTGATTAGAGAACCTGACCTGCGGTGGCCCATCGTGGCTCTCGCCGTGATTCTTACTGCGATGATCACGACGCTGGTTGCTGGCCTGCATTATTTAGCTGAAATGTGAATTAAGAGAATAAGAGTGAAGGGACTTGAGTGATGGAAGCAGTAGTTCGAGATGCAGGGTTAGATGTAGTGGCCCTGACATCGCGTCGACTTAAAGAGATCACGAGTGGTTTGAGGAGAGTCTTCGGTTGTTGGCACCTGAAGATGAGCCTTCCTTTTACCCGCGAACAGGAGACCTATCGAACGTGTGTCAGTTGCGGAGCGCGGCGTCGCTTCGATCTGGAGCGCTGGACCATGGTCGGTGATTATTATCATCCCCTCAGGTAGTCGCTCCTGTCTCATCACCGGTTCAGGTGGGTGAATCTCATTTGAACCAACGGAGCAGGATATGTCATCGCAAGTAATCAGGAACGAATCCAGTCTTGAGCATACGTCGCATGTTGTTGGCGCCTCTCTGGCACCAGCCAGAAAACTCAAAGTGTTTATTCCTTATGACGGATTCGAAAGCGCGGAAGCCACTCTCATCGACATGAAGAGGGCCGGTCTGCCACAAAACATTGATGCACTCGTAGCCGTCACGAATCTGTGGTTACCCGCGTCGCCGTACGAAATTTCTCGTGCAGTCAGTGCTCGTCGAATGAAACTCTTGAATTCTGGAATGTCTTCGTTCGCTCCGGCACTACGCGATTACGAAGAGCAGCGCGTCCTATCAGCAGAAGCAGGCCGGCGCATCCGATCGATCTGTCCCTCGGCAACTATCAGAACTGATAGCTTGCAGGACGTGGCGGTAATTACCGGAGAGATTCTCCGTAAAGCAAAGGCCTGGGGGGCCGAACTCATAATAATCGGCTCAAACACCAGTCCGTCTCCCGACATCACAGATTACGCTGGTCCGGCACTGCGTATTGCTCGCGACGCTCATTGTTCTGTGCGCATCGCTCGAACATTGGATCGATGGGTGGGTTCACCGGTGCAGATCATCATTGCCGTTGATGAATCTGTCTCAGACTCGATTGCGAGGACGATTCAAGCGGTGGCGTTGCGTTTCTGGCCGGCGGGTAGTCACGCAAGAATAGTTGCAGTACGCAAGGATCCGAGTGGTAGGGAAATGAAGTCAGAAGATTCACGAGTGCTCGAGCGATGGGCCAACGCGTTGCGCTCAATAGGTCTGAAAGCCTCAATCGCAATCAAGTATGGACCACCACAAGACCTGCTTTTGCAGGAGGCTCGCGACCTCAAGGCCGATTGCATATTTTTGGATGCACGCGGATTCGAGACAGCAAAGACTGACAGTCGCAGTTTAAGCAGAGTAGCAGCCGGGCTTGTGTTGGGAGCTCATTGCCCAGTGGAAGTAGTGCGTCAGAACAGTCCAACCAATCAAGACACGTACCGGCCGCTTTCTTCGAAAAGAGTCTAGTTGTGATTGGGGTAATTCTTGGTAGAGGAGGGAATCATAATGTCCAAAGTCATCGGCAATGAAAAAGAAACTCGTCAGAAGTCGAAAGTGCAAAAGATGAAAAAGAGATCGCAAAAGGCAGCAAACATTTGCATTTCAGAACAGGACTTTCATCGTCTTAACGGGCTAATAGAACTTACACGTGAGCGCAACGGTAACGACCGTGAATACCTGAACAAGTTGGAGTCAGAGTTGGATCGCGCAGAGGTTGTAGATCCCAAAGAGATCCCTGCAGATGTGATCACGATGCGCTCGAAAGTGCGCTTGCAGGACCTGTTGAGCGGTGAAGCCAACACGTATGAATTGGTATTTCCTACGGAGGCCAATTTCAGCGAAGGAAGGATTTCAGTTTTGGCGCCAATAGGGACGGCGATCCTGGGTTACAAACGCGGCGACATCATTGAGTGGCAGGTGCCGTCAGGATTGCGCCGGCTAAGAGTTGACGATGTAATTTATCAGCCGGAGGCTGAAGGGGATTATCACTTGTAGTCTTGAGTGGGTGTTTGCCTTAGAGTCCTCTGGTTCCGATCCGGCTTCAGAGAGTGTGTGAAAACCGCAACCTCGGCGGAATGAGAGTCAGTACCACCGCGCAGTAGCGGGTGGATCGTTACATTGCCGATTGATGCCATTCGGAAATCGGCAATTGGCAATCATCAATCGGCAATGGCCAGGATCCCGCTACCGCGAGGTGGTACTGACTCTGACGCCGCTGAGAATGAAGGGGCCTGGAGTCATTACATTCATTTCTGCCTTTCGCAAAAACAGTGAGAGACTAGATGAATGGTGAGAAATGCAAACAAGGACAGGAAACTCGAGAATGATATCGACACGTTGTTCCGGCTCCCCGTGACCGAGTTCATCGCCGCGCGCAACACACTGACAACTCATTTGAAGAAGAGCGGTCGTGGCGACGAAGCGAACCAGGTGAAATCACTGGCCAAGCCTACGATCTCAGCGTGGGCCGTGAACCAACTCTACTGGAATCATCGCGACACATTCGAACGACTGATCGCCTCCGGTGAGCGCTTTCGCAAAGCCCAAACATCCCGAGCTGCTGGGAAGGTCAGAGACATGCGCGACGCACTCAACGAACGACGCGAGGCTCTTGCGGACCTTTCTGATCTTGCAGCAGCATTGTTGCGCGATGCCGGACACAATCCAACGCCGGACACGATTCACCGTGTCACCACCACCCTCGAAGCAGTTTCCGCGTACGCTTCAACTCCTGATGGTCCAACTCCCGGACGCTTGACTCACGACGTAGATCCGCCGGGCTTCGAGTCGTTCGCGTCATTAATTCCGGGTACGGGAATTACGAAACCGACCAAGATGCCGGTCATCGTCTCACCCAAGTCAGGCAGTGCTACGAACGCGCGTCCGAAAGCCGCGCCCGCTGGCGACGCGCGCCAGATTAAAGAGGCGCATCAGGCAAGGATCGCTGCCGCGAAAGTTGCAGTGCAAGATGCGAAGCGCACTCTAACCGACGCTCGAGCGAGGGCGCAGAGTATGGAGGGAGCGCAGAAAAAAGCGCAAGCAGCGTTGAAAGAATCCGAAAAGCAAAAACGAGAAGCAGAAGAGCGCTTTGATCGGGCAATGGCTGCGTCGAAAGAGGCGGCGCGTCGTGCGCGAAGCATTGCGTCCGAAGCAGAAGAGGCGGCGAAGGTTGTGGAAGATGCTAAGCGTGCCGTCGAAAAGGCAACCAAAGAACTCGAATCACTGTTTCGTGAATCGCCAGGAAGGTGAATGGAAACGGGGACGAGGAGCAAGAGACCTCTGGCTTTCAACGCCATTACTCTCCAAGACCAACGGCAGGCAAGGTCGGAGAATCAACCAACTGCCGTTGGTGGCCTGGATCACTTGTTCTCGATGTGCTCTTCGACAGATTTCTTTGAGAACCCTGAAATGTTCCATCGGCTCTCAATATTCTTGAAGAGCCGCAAGCTGTAAAAGAATCCGCTCGCGCCACCACCAGCGAGTCTGGTCCCTTCCTGACCCGCGATCTTGGTTCCTTCCTGACCCGCGATCTTGGTCCCTTCCTGGCCCGCGATCTTGGTCCCTTCCTGACCCGCGATCTTGGTCCCTTCCTGGCCCGCGATCTTGGTGTTCGAATTCCCGTTGCCAGCATACAACTCTGAATCGAACCGCTCGTCATATTTCACGCCCGAGAAATACCTGTACTTCGATCCCTCAGGTACATCATCCACGGGCATCTCAAATTTGCGCAGAGTGACCTTGTGGAGATATTTCTTAAGAAAGTCATTCCAGGATGTTTGTTGGCGCTTTGCGTCTTCAGCAAACCACAGGCTCTCGTAGTTTTTCCGCGAGACTTCATACGCCTCGCGCGACCAGGGAAAGAAGACCGACACTCCGTTCGAGTACTGGTAGGCTCCACCGCTAAACCCACTGAGGATCACTGCTTTCTTTAGTTCTTTCAGAACACTGCGGCAGCGTTTCCGAACCTCCTCCAGGACCTCTAGATCGTCACCCTCGCCGAGCTCATCAATCACCAGCCCACACTCGCGATCAAGCAGTTCACAAAAATCGCCAAGGTCAACATTCTGATCGTACATAAACGACTGACACTGCCAATGCACCTGGAGAATTACTCGAGCCATTTGTCGATAGATTCGATCCTCGTGCTCAAAACATTCCATCAGAATTGCAGCTAGTGCGTCGAATGCCCCGGCAAGTTCATCAAATCGGTTCAGATCCCAGGCGGCCATGTCCACCGAGACACCGCCGACAGTATAAGCATCCTGACTGCGAACAAATTCTTTCACGAAAAGCTCGGCTACTTTTCGGGTTTCGACATTGCGGTTCTGTTCTCGAGTTAGACAGCCAAGTATTTTTGCGTAGGTCCAACCGGCACTCGGAACGCTTCCTTCAGAAGCGATCATTGTCTTGGCCACCTGATTAAATTGATATCCGACTTCAAGCATGCCCATTACGCAGCTATCAAAACCAAGAAGGTCGAGCTTTTGACCGAGAAGAGGGATTGTCTCAATCTCTCGTACATCCCCTTCCCACTTAAGTTGGTCGGCGAGCTCTTTCAATTGTTTCTTGGTGCTGACCATTCGCTGAAGAACACCGTAGAAATCAAACATCTTCATCGACTTGCCGGACGTCTCGTCTTTGAATAGACCAATGTCCTGAAAACCCAGTGAGTGGCCTGAGAATATCAACGCATACTTCTGCGCTCGCCGACCGAACGAGATCTCGCCGTCGGTTTCAACCTCGACTGTATTGACGCACCAGTCAACAAAATTGAGGATCGAACGGATGTCGGCAGCGTTCTCGTTCTCCTTCTTCGGGGCCGCATAGAGTTTATTAGGCACTTTGTAGGAGCGGACATAGCGTGGTTTTCCCGGCTCGGAGAAATCACAGTACAAAGTTGGAATTGCGGGCGAGTTGCCATCGTAGTAAACGAAAAGGTTTGGGCTTTCCGCACCGCTGGCAGCGACCTCCTTTATTTGCTCCATCGCGTAAGCCATGTCGACTGCAAGGTTATTGTCCCCTGCCATATAAATCATGATGGTCCACTCTTTTTCTTTCATCGTCCTTCTCCTTCTTACTGTTCACCTGGGGTGAGGCAGTGTGATTTTGGGCCAGAATTTAAGCGTGATCTTGGTCACGACTTCCCCGCCGGATTTGAATCGGTTTTGTTGAACCGGCCGCTCATCGAAAACCTTTGATCAGAACAATATCTCTCGTTGCGGCAAAGCGATATGCCGCAATCCTTCCATCGCGCGAAACCGCAAAACTGTTTACGAAGTCTGATTTGAAGTTTGTCAATTGTTTCGGAGCGCTGCCGTCAAGCGGTTGACTCCAAACGTTAAGGATCCCGGATCCGCCATCCAGGTACGCAATTGATTGCCCATCAGCCATCCAGGCAAAGGCGATCGGTGGAACCGTACGAGGCAGATCAATCGTCTTGACGGGCTCGCCACCTTCGTACGGGATCATTGCCAACTTCGGTTGGTTGTTGGCCTGTTCGTCCGTGTAGAAGTACGAGATCAACTTGCCATCAGGAGATACCAATGGGAGCTGCGAAGGACGATTCGTCAATTGCACTGGAGCGCCGCCATCGATTCCCACTTTCCAAATTGTCTGCGTGCCTGAACGCGTCGACATGAAAATCACAAAACGACCGTCAACTGAACAGACCGGAGCTTCGTCAACATAGTCGCCATCGGTCAGTTGTTTTGGATCGTTGCCGTCGGCATCAATTCGCCAGATGTTCCGGCTGCCCGACCGATTGGATTGGAAAACGATGTAGCGACCATCGGGAGACACGGATGGTTGATGATCGACGAAAGAGTCGGCTGTCAACTGCTTGCTTCCCGTACCGTCGCTGTTAACCATCCAAATGTCCCAGTTCTCTCCCGTGCGACTCGCATAAACCAACTTGCCGTCCGGAGCCCACGCGACCGTCTCAGGAAGATTGGTTTTGAGAAGCTGTAGCGCGCTACCTTCATCCTTATTTGAGGTCGTGATCCAGATGCTACTGGAGTTTATCTGCTGGATCGTAGCGATCGTGTCGGAATCTGAAGTCACACCCAAACTGACTTCTCCATAACCATTCAAGTCGTTGGTGATCCGTCGTGCCTGGCCGGTGGGATACGGAAGAAACCAGATTTGCGTGCCGCTGGATGAAGACTCAGGCTGAGCAGTCATGATCAAACCGCTGCCATCCGCGAGCCAGATCACTCGACCGACACGTGCCCATCTCTCTGAACCGATCGGCGTCGGCTCTCCACCTTCGACCGGAACTTCCATGACGCTGGAGTACGCGGCGCCCGATCCATTGAAAACGCCACACGCGATTCGTTTACCGTCTGCTGACCAGGACGGTCCTGAAGTAGAGAAACCATTCGGCGGTTTCTGTACAGCGATGGTTTTGGGTTGTCCGCTGCCGTCGGTATTGGCCAACATCAGCGCCATGTCGTCTTGATTCTTGCGCACGAACGCGAACTGTTTACCGTCCTGGGAGAAGGCAATCGGGCTGAACACGCGGTCCAGAACTTTTACTGGAGTGCCACCGAAGACTGGAATCCGATAGAGCGTGGGTACGAACTTGTTCTTCTCGAGAATCGCGACGTAGTAGATCAGTTCGCTGTCGGAAGAAAAGGTTGTTCCCAGATAACCACCGTTCTCTGGCGGCACGATTCTTATCAGGCTGTTGGTCGATACTTGCCGGATCCACAAACTTGCTTGTTGTCTGTTGTCATTGGCCGCGCATGCGACATACTTGCCGTCCGGCGATATCGAGACTTGACCGTTGATGTCCTCGTCATTGACTTTCCCACCGGTTGTTAGCGCCGTCATCTTGATTGGACCAAACTCTTTAGGTTGAGTGAACAGCTTATAAAGTCCGAAGCCGGCAGCACTAACAACCAGCAAGCCGAACACCATCAACACAAGCGACGCGGTCTTGTGTTGCTTGATCTGCGAGGCCACGAAGTCAGCGCTTGAGAGTGCTTGCGTGACGGCGAAATCCCCCGAACCCGCAGTTGATCTTCCGCCTTCTTGCAGCATCGTCTCTTTCTCTGCGAACAAGGCTGCACTCGAGTTTGTTGCGGGCGATTGAGACAATCGATGCGAAGCTGAACGCGTGAGATCGGATGCGCCAGACTCGATCCGCTGCTTCAATCGTCTCAACTTGCTGAGCATCTCCTTAGCCGTTTGACAGCGCTCATCAGTGTCTTTGGTCAACGCCTCAGCAATGATCCATTCCAGTGCTTCGGGTACCTCGGGCGCAAACTGAGTTATCGGCAAGGGATCGCGATCCGTAATCGCAACGATCGTATGGCTCTTTGACGTACCTTCGAACGGTGCGCGTCCGGTGACCATCTCATACAGAACAACGCCCAGGCTCCAGACATCTGAGCGAGCATCGACCTCGTGTCCTGCGGCTTGCTCCGGAGACATGTAAGCAACTGTTCCGAGAACAGTGCCGGGCTCGGTGTGGACCAAGGCAACGGTGGTTGCTTCTAATCCGGGGGCTGGTTCCTGGCGTTCAGTGAGTTTTGCCAGGCCAAAGTCCAGCACCTTCACGATGCCGTCTTTCCGCACCATGATGTTCTCTGGCTTGATGTCGCGATGAATAATGCCGGCGGCGTGAGCGGCGACGAGCGCCGATGCGATTTGCGTCGCGATGTCGAGCACTTCGATCAGTTTGAGT
>DATBMP010000391.1:0-5983 GCA_036554845.1 Pyrinomonadaceae bacterium | reverse complement strand
TACGATGCTGAGTACACTCTTGGGCTGGCGTACTTGAAACAAAGACAGCTTGCGCAAGCGCGTCAACTTTTTGAAAAGATGGTTGAGCGGCTGGGAAACCGTCCCGAACTGCGCGTGCTAATTGGCCGTGCGTATCGAGAGACCGGATTTCTACAAGAATCAATTGATGAGTTCAAGAAGGCAATCGCTCTCAATCCAAGTTTTCCAAGGGTTCATTACTATCTCGGTCTTACTTACCTTTATAAGGACGGCGCGTCGCGTCTCAAGGATGCGACTGAAGAGTTCAAGATCGAGTTGGCCGCAAATCCAAATGAGTTTTTTGCCAACTACTATCTGGGGATTCTATACATTCTAGAGCGCAGGTTTGATGAAGCAATTTCGTTGTTGGAGAAAGCGTCAAGTGCTCAGCCTAAGAACCCAGATCCCTACTTTCATTTGGGCCAGGCATACCAGGGAGCGAGCAAACATGAACAGGCGATCACGGTTCTCGAGAAATCTATCGCACTGACACCTTCTCTGGACCACAACGACTACCAGGTCACTACCGCTCATTACCGCCTTGGGCAATCTCTTCTAAAAGTTGGCCGCAGCGAAGAGGGTCAAAAGCAACTACAAAAATCGGCCGAACTGAAATCCAAAGGTTTCAAGATTGACGAGAAGAAAGTAGGCGCATATCTGGCCGGCACGAACCTTTCCGAGCAAGAGGGAAAACTTCCGGAATTAATGAAGGCTGAAGGCGTAGTAGCGGAAGCTGGCCCACTCGATCCAGCTACGTCCGAGAGATTGGAAAAGGATGCGGTGATGTATTCGAAGGTGATAGCAAGTGCACATAATCACCTCGGCGTGATGGCCGCGAACCGTCAGGATTTTCGCGAAGCATCCGTACAGTTCGGAATGGCAGCAACCTGGAACCCCGGGCAAGTTGGTCTCAATTACAATCTTGGGCTGGCCCATTACAAGTCTGAATCATACAAGGAAGCGATTCCCGCCCTCGAAAACGAGTTGAAAGTCGATGCGAACAACATCTCGATCAAGCAGTTGTTAGGTCTGAGCTACTTCATGATGGAAGACTATGCAAAGGCATCAACGCTTTTGACTGAAGTTGTTGCGGTTAAAGCGGATGACGCTTCTCTCTACTATCCGCTCGCACTTTCGCTGCTTAAGCAGGGAAGGATGGATGACGCTAATCGAACCATAGAACGTATGGTCCAGTTTGGTGGCAGTAGTCCCCAATTACATATTTTGCTGAGCCAGGCGCATTACGAGCGTGGGGAGATTAACAAGGCGTTGGCAGAGTTGAAGACGGCCTTGTCATTGGACAAGACGGTTCGTCTCGCCCACTTTTACACTGGCTTGATTCATTTAAAGGAAGGTAAGTTCGACGACGCCATTCGTGAATTCGAAAGTGAGTTGGTAACGAACCCGAAGGATTTTCAAGCGAGGTATCATCTGGCCTTCGTGCTATTGGCCCGTCAGGACACCGTACGTGGTCTCAAATTGATGCGCGAGGTGATCCAGGAACGTCCTTCGTTTGCCGATGCGCATTATGAGTTGGGCAAGGCACTCTTGCAGCAGGGCCAGGTTAAGGATGCTGTCGCCAGTCTCGAAACCGCAGCGCGACTCAAACCAGAGCAACCGCACGTTCATTTTCAGTTGGGACGTGCTTACATCGCCGCGGGAAGGAAAGTAGAAGGCGAAGGTCAACTTGAGTTGTCTCGGCAACTCAAAGAGAAAGCACGCGACCAATCAAACCGATAAACGCGAAAGAGGTAATGTCGTCTTGTCCTCAAGAAAATTTCGGGTGTTCGCGACGCTGGTTCTTACGCCGTTTATCTTTAGCTTTCATCTTATGGGTCAGGAGACAAGGTCGGTCCGTTTCACCGACATTACAGCCGAGGCAGGAATCACCTTCAAACACGTAGCCTCACCCGACAAGCGTTACATCGTTGAGTCAATGAGCGGAGGAGTTGCATTGCTCGACTATGATAACGACGGGGATTTGGACATCTATTTCGTCAACTCGCTAACAGTTGATCTGGTCAAGTCTAAGGGAAAGACCAAAAGTGCACTTTACCGCAACGATGGCGAAGGGAAGTTTGCCGACGTAACCAGTAAAGCCGGAGTTGAGGACATTGGTTGGGGAATGGGGGCGGCCGTAGGTGATTACAACAACGATGGGTTTGAAGATCTTTACGTTACCTGTCTCGGCCCCGATCACCTTTTCAAGAACAATGGTAATGGAACGTTCACCAACGTTACGGCTAAGGCTGGTGTAAGTGATCCCAGATGGTCCACGGGCGCCTCTTTTGTCGATTACGATCACGATGGGCATTTGGATCTTTTCGTTTCAAACTACGTCGACTTTGACATCAACAATCTTCCCGAATTTGGTGCGGGTCGAACCTGTCAATACAAGTCGATCCCCGTTCAATGTGGTCCTAGAGGTCTACGCGGCGCCGGTGACTCGCTGTTTCGTAATAATGGCGATGGTACTTTTACCGACGTAACCAAGAAAGCGGGCGTCACCGATCCGGATGGTTTTTACGGGCTTGGGGTCATTGCCAGTGACTTCGATGATGACGGTCGCATTGACATCTTCGTAGCTAACGACTCAACGCCGAACTTTCACTATCGGAACAACGGTGACGGAACTTTTAAGGAGATAGGATTTACAGCAGGCACAGCAGTAAACGAGAACGGAAGTGAGCAGGGAAGCATGGGCGTTACGGTCGGTGATTATGATCACGACGGTAAGTTTGACCTCTTTGTCACCAACTTCGCAGATGAATACAACACGCTCTATCACAACGATGGCGCGAACTCGTTCACGGATCTTTCTTATGCAGCCAAAGTTGCGGCTGTAAGCCTGCCACACGTCGGCTGGGGAACGAAGTTTTTTGACTATGACAACGACGGGTGGGTCGACTTATTCGTTGCCAACGGACATGTCTACCCGCAACTGCCCGGTTATCGGCAGCCAAAACTGCTGCACCGAAACAATGGAGATGGCACTTTTACTGAAGTCAGTGCACAGTTTGGAACTCTACTAACCGAGAACCGTGCCAGTCGTGGCGTCGCCTTTGGCGACCTCGACAATGATGGCGATGTCGATCTCGTAATCTCGGATCTAGATGGTCAACCACAACTGCTTCGAAATGATCATGGCAACTCCCAAAACTCGATTTTGATAAAAACTGTCGGCGTCAAAAGCAATCGAAGTGGTGTTGGCGCTCGAGTGAAGATAGTCTCGGGTGATTTGACTCAGATCGATGAAGTGCGTAGTGGAGATAGTTACATATCGCAGAGTGACCTGAGATTACATTTCGGTCTGGGAAATCGGACCAAAGTGGATCTAATCGAAGTGCGTTGGCCCAGTGGCAATGTAGATAAGTTTGCGGGAGTGAATGTAAACAAGATTGTGACGATCAAAGAGGGTCAGGCTCGAGCTGAGGAGAAAGATTTCAATAAGAACACTCGGGAACGTTAATCGATCACTTATGAGACCCAGGAACGCAATGCCAGTTCTTCGTATCCTGATTCTGGTTTCAGCGCTAGCGCTGCCGGCTACAACGCTGGGGGCTCAAGTTAATAAGCTTGTCACAAAGCTGGAACAGGTTGCGGTACTGATTCGCGACAATCGAATTAAGGAAGCCGAACGACAACTGCTTTCCATCTTGCGGACAAATCCCAACTCGGCTGCGGCCCTTAACCTGATGGGGACAATTCGCGCTAAGCAAGGAAGAATGAACGAGGCGGAAGTGTTATTCCAACGCGCTCTTCACAGTGACAATCAGTTTACCGGCGCGCGCATGAATCTTGCTCACCTTTACCTCTTCAAGCGCGTACCTGAAAAGTCGATCGTTCAGCTTAGAGAGATACTTCGAGTCCAACCCGGTGACGTTGAGGCGGCTAGAATGCTGGCGGAATTGATACTCGCACAAGGTCGAGTTGCCGACGCGATTAGCACTCTCGAACAACTCAAGCTCTCAACGACGTTGCCAGAATCAGCATTGGTTCTACTTGGCGATGCCTACCTCGCGAATAGTGACTACGCAAAAGCCGAAGAGCATTACCTGCAAGCTCTGGACGGTCAACTTAACAACGCTGGCGCGCTTCTGGGCCTGGCGCAAATCTCCCAGTCAAAATCTGAGATACGTGAGGCATTTATCTATCTGAAACGCGTGGCGAGTTTGGCAATCGACTCGCAGTCGCCGGAGTTTCTCTACCGGTTCGCACTTTCCGCGCTCAAGGCTGAGATGGGTGATGAAGCAAAGTCGGCACTCGAGACGGCGCTCAAGAAAAGACCCGACGAACCTTCGTTCTTACTGTTGCTTGGTATTGCGTGGTTAAGAAAAGCCGATCTGTTTGAAGCAGAGAAGAGTTTTCGGCGCCTGCTTGCAATTCAACCCGGCAGTCCTCAAGGACAGATTCATCTCGGTTATGTGCTCCTCAATCAGAAGAAATATGTTGAAGCGCAAGAGTGGCTTGAAAAGAGTGCTCGTTCACCGAATCCGATACCGGAGGTTTACTACTATTTAGGACTTGTTCGACAGGAACTTAATGACGAAAAAGGCGCACTCGCAATGTTCGAGCTGGCTGTTCAGAAACTACCCACCTACGTTCATGCTCGCGTGGCGCTCGGCTCGATGCATCTGAAACTGAGAAACTATCCCCGAGCTCAACAAGAGTTGGAAACAGCCGTGAAGCTTCAGCCTGATGAGCCGACCGCGCATTACAACCTCGCGCTCCTGTATGCGCGACTCAAAAACCCGGAACGTGCACAAGAGGAGATGCGCATAGTCGAACAACTGAAGAACAAAAGCGCTACTGCCGATGGGGTTGTAGTGCTGCCTCCGCCACCACCACGCTGATCAGATGCTCGCTCATTCAGCAGAAAATTGATGAAAAGGTTTTTTCAGGGCGACGAAGATCGACACAGGCTGAGCTTTCTCCTGAAGATGAGGTTTGGGCTGTTCTCGGCAGTAGCACTTCTCGCAGTTAATCTGCCATCGGTTTTAGATGCGCAACAGAAGCTGGTTCGCAATCAAGTAACTTTTGAAGAGGTTTCATCCCAATCAAGCGGTATCAGCTGGACTCACAATAACGCTCACTCACCGGAACGTCATCTGCCCGAGACCGTGGGAGCGGGCTGCACTTTCTTTGATTTTGATAACGATGGATGGATGGATGTTTACCTGGTCAACAGTGGACCAGCAGATTTCTTTAATCCCCCGGTCCCGTTAAAGAATGCACTCTATCGAAACAATCGTGACGGTACTTTTGTTGACGTGACCGACAAGGCCGGAGTTTCTGGTGGCAGGTTTGGCATGGGATCGGCCGCTGGTGATTACGATGGCGACGGCAATATCGATCTCTACGTCACCAGCTACGGTCGCAACCTTCTTTATCGCAATAATGGTGACGGCACCTTCACCGATGTCACTGAAAAGGCCGGAGTGGCAGCACCGGGATGGTCCACCTGCGCTACATGGTTTGATTTTGACAACGACGGTAAGCTCGATCTGTTTGTCTCGAGCTTTGTCTATTACGACAAGTCTCAAAACCCGCTCTGCACCGATCCCACGTTGAAGCGTCGCTACTACTGTGTGCCTCGCCTGTTCAAGCCCCAACCTTCTCGCCTCTTCCGCAATAATGGTGATGGCAATTTCACCGACGTGAGTAAAACTTCGGGGATTGCAGACCACCCGGGAAAATCTTTTGGTGCAGTGGCTACCGATGTGAATGGTGACGGCAAGATGGACCTCTTCGTTGCCAACGACACGATGCCGAACTTCCTTTTTGTGAATCAGGGTGCGGGTAAGTTTGAAGAAATGGGTCTGGCTGCCGGCGTCGCTTATGGTGAAACAGGAAGACCTCGATCCGGTATGGGAGTTGACGCCGCCGACTACGATGGCGATGGATGGCAGGACCTTTTTGTAGCCAACATTGATCAGGAGTTCTTCAGTCTTTATCACAACGACAA